>JBAWXC010000023.1:0-8421 GCA_037144235.1 Candidatus Tayloriibacteriota bacterium
CCATCCCCTTAGGACCGACTAACCCTTGGCTGATATACATTGCCAAGGAAACCTTGATTTTTCGGCGTGCGGGAATCTCACCCGCATTGCGGTTACTTGTGCCAACATTCTTACTTCGCAACGCTCCAGTATGGGTCACCCCTTTACCTTCAACGCGATGCGAATACTCTCCTACCACTGTACAATGCCGAAGCACCATACAGTCCTCAGTTTCGGTACAATATTTAAGCCCCGATTATCTACGGCGCGAAATTTCTCGATGAGTGAGCTGTTACGCTTTCTTTGAATGATGGCTGCTTCTAAGCCAACATCCTCATTGTCATAGAAATTTCACTACCTCAAGCGCACTGAATATTGATTTAGGGACCTTAAATTGAGATCGTGGGCTGTTTCCCTTTTGTCCAATGGAGCTTAGCCCCCATAGACTAACTGCCGAGTAATTACCTTGTGTATTCGGAGTTTGATAGGTCTCGTGATCTTTCGACCGTTCGAGACCTTCCAGTGCTCTACCCCACAAGGGTACGCTCGACGCGAACCCAAAAGTTCTTTCGGAGAGAACCAGCTATTACCTGATTCGATTAGCTTATCACTCCTTACCACACGTCATCCGAGACTATTGCACGGGTCACCGGTTCGGGCCTCCATTCACCTTTCGGTGAACTTCACCCTGCGCGTGGCAAGCTCATCAGGCTTCGGGTCTTTAGCAAACTACGAGCGCCCTGTTCAGACTCGGTTTCCCTGTGACTCCGTCCTCGCGGACTTAGTCGAGCAGCTTGCTAAAACTCGTTGGCTCATTCTTCAATAGGCACGCCGTGACGGACTGGACACGGGGCACGAGATAAGAGCTTTGAAATATGATATTAGAAAATTGCAGAAGCTGCTTTTCTAAAATCATATCTCATATCTCTAACCTCTTGTTCCTTGTCCAGCCCGCTCCGACTCCTTGTAGGCATATGGTTTCAGGTCTATTTCATCGCCCTTCCGGGCTGCTTTTCACCTTTCCCTCACGGTACTTGTTCACTATCGGTCTTCTGGAGTATTTAGTCTTGCCAGTTAGTTCTGGCGGATTCCCCCAAGCTATTCGTGTCCCGGGGTACTTAAGAATAGAAACAAAGAAGACTTTTTATTTTCACTTACAGGGCTATCACCTTCTGGGGCTCTGCTTTCCAACAGATTCGATTAATAAAAAGTTTTTTGACTTCTCTGCCATAAATGGCACGTCTCTACCTTGCAACCCTCATATATTGCTATATGAGTTTAGACTATCTCCGCTTTCGCTCGCCGCTACTAACGGAATGCATATTTGTTTATTTTCCACCTGGTACTGAGATGTTTTACTTCCCAGGGTACGCTTCTCACATCAAGTGTGAGATCACTAAGTTTTACCTAGTGGGGTTTCCCCATTCAGACATCTTCGGATCAAAGGTTGCTCGGCACCTCCCCGAAGCGTATCGCCGCCACGCCGCGTCTTTCATCGCCTCCATGAAGCCAAGGCATCCACCATACGCCCTTAAATTTCCTATTAGGAAATTTAAAAACCGCATTTTTGATTTATTACCTACATTGCTTCAATCTGTTATCTCTTTCATCTTGCGACGCAAGAAATAACAAACTGTTGTCATACTACAGCTCGACCCGAGCCGCAGTAGACTGATGTATATAGTTCTTGCCGAACCATATACATCGTACTTATTTGATTCCGCTTTACAGAAGAATCAAACAAGATTTGATTTGAGATATGTGGTTGTCAAATTTCAATCGTTCTGAAAAGAAAAACCGCTTGACGAAGCGGCATGTCTAACACTCCAATAAAGGGGTGTTGGCTATGGCCGCGACTTTAGTGGATTTCTTATATTCATTCAGGTGAGAGTAAGTATACGGATATCGTAAAAGAAGTCAATACCCTGAGCATGTATACTCGTATGGGGATAAGAAATAGGAAAATAAAGAGCTATGTAATTAGTAATAAGAGGTAGGATAATAGAAAAACACGACAGATATCCGTCGCGTTTTTCTTAGCTCTAATTACGAGCTTCGTATCTCTTGCTATATATTATTCCTTTTCGAGAATAGTATGAGCTGTCTTTTCGATCAAACGAGCGGCAACTTCTTTGCCACCGAGACCGAATGCAAGACCAATAGCGAGTGCACCTCCTGCACATACTGCCATAACAATAGTCTGAATGAGACCTGCAGCAATGCCGAGATTGTAGAGAGCAGTCAACAAAGCAAAAATCCAGATTGACCACTTGGTGATACGACCGAGGAGTTCTGCTGACTTGATCTGTGCTGCGCGTGAACTTGCAACAACAACTTTTTGCATTGCACTTGCAACAACGACAGCGACCATAAGGATCAAGACCGCAACGATAACCTGAGGAAGGTATCCTACAACACCTGCGAGGAATGCAGTGACGGCATCAAGATGAAGGATGTTGAACGATGTCATAAGAGCGACAACGATAACAAACCACTTGACCAATCCACCAAGGAAAAGTCCTGAGTTGAGGTTGTGACCTGCACGCTTGACGACATCCTCGAGACCAGCACTCTTCAAGAGAGCATCAATCTTGAGAGCTTTGATGAGACTCTCGACGAGCTTTTCGAGCAAAACGGCGAGAACCCATCCGATAGCAAAGAAGATGATTGCCAAGATGAGATTTGGTAAAAAACTGATAACACCACTTGAAGCCTCGCGGAGAGACATAGTGAATGCATCGTTCCATGTACTGATTGTATTCATATACTATTATTACTAATTAATTTCTAATACCACCTATTATACCATGAATAGATGTCTGCAATGCATACCTGTGGATAGATATGTCCTTATTTATTGAGGTTCAATACCGAGTCTATCTACCAACGTTATATGAGGATAGTCGAGAATGTCACGTACGAGTCTATCGTGAATACCGAGACGATATTCAAAATCAACTGTTTCAAAAGCGGAGTACCCTATCTCTTTGCCGATCTCAGATTCGATCGTCTTAACGACAGCATCTATCTTTGAAAGATTGAGTTCTTCTCCGACAATGAGAAGATCAACGCGTGAATCCCAGTTTTGAATGAAGACACCTGCCGCAAGGAAGAGTTTGATGCGACCCGCATTGGTAAAACGCTTAGCGAGAGATTCATCTGCAGTAAGACTTGCAACGGTGAGTACATTTTTGAGTGGATCAAGATACGGGAACTTATCATTCAAGATAAATCCTGAGCCTTTTAACTTTTTGAATACGGTCTTTTTGTTTTTGGTGACTTCAATATCTTTCAAGACATTTTTCTTGCGAACAATATCAGCTTTGACGAGAAGGTTGAGTTCCCTTTTCAATACCGCAGGAGAACATTTTGTTCTGACTGACAATTCTTTGAGCAAGAATGGTATGCCCTGATTGAATAAAAAGAGGCGGAGTAATTTTACTTTCGCTTCACTTCCGAATAATGCAGTGAGTGTATCCATGACGACTAGTCTATCATTATCGTAAATTAATTCAAATCATTCGCATCGTGTATTGCGTTTCCTTAAAATTCATGTAATAGTATCCCCACGGCTCTAAGACAGAAGGCATTCGAGGCGAAAGCCAAGAAAGAGGTCCTTCCGAGGTACTCCATCTCTATTAGGCCTAAAAAGGTCGATTACATAATAACGAGGTACGAAATATGAAGTATGAGATATGAAGAATTACTTCTTTTCTCCTAACTCATAGATCGTAGCTCCTTTAAAAAATATGGCTCGTACAAAAGCACAAAAGTAAGAAATCATCGAGAAGCTCGAGACCATCATGAGTGGTGCACAATCACTCGTCTTCGTAAATGTCCACGGCCTCAAAGTCTCTGACTCAACTATCATGCGTCGCACATTGCGTGCAGATAAGGTCGGATTCTTCGTCGCAAAAAAGACACTTACATCTCTTGCTCTCAAAAACAAAAAGTATACCGGTACTGCACCAGAACTCGTCGGAGAATTTGGTCTCGCATACGGTGTTGATCTCATCGCTCCAGCTCGTGGCATCTTTGCATTCCAAAAGAAATTCAAAGACAATGTCGCAATCTTGGGTGGTGTCTTCGAAGGCAAGTTTATGACCAAGGAAGAAATGACTGCAATTGCAGCTATCCCTCCAGTCGATACTCTCCGTGGCATGTTCGTCAATGTCATCAACTCTCCTATCCAAGGAATGGTTGTCGCATTGGATCAGATCGCCAAGAAGAGAGCGTAATTATTCACTATGTCATTCCCGCGCAGGCAGGAATCTAGGGTGTAAAGTAAAACCCTGGATCCCCGTCTTCACGGGGATGACAACAAAAAATATTAAATAACTTATAAAAACATGGAAAACGTAGAAATCCCAGCAAAGTTCAAGTCTATCGTCGAAGCAATCGAGACTATGTCAGTCCTCGACCTCAACGAACTCGTCAAATTGTTCGAAAAGAAATTCGGTGTTTCAGCAGCAGCTACCGCAGCCGCAGCACCAGTTGCAGCAGCAGCCGCAGCAGATGAAAAGAGTACCGTCGCTGTTCATCTCGCAGCAGCAGGTGAAACAAAGATTGCAGTTATCAAAGTCGTCAAAGAAGTTCTCGCCCTTGGTCTCAAGGAAGCAAAGGATCTCGTTGATGCAGCTCCTACCCTCCTCAAGGATGGTATGAAGAAAGAAGACGCTGATGCATTCAAGAAAGCTCTTGAAGCAGCAGGTGCAAAGGTTGAGTATAAATAGTTTCTCCCAAAACTATTTACGTCCGGATATGAGGATTCACGAAGTGAATACGAATGAAGGACGCAAATAATTCCCTTTCTCTCACAAAAAACACCCCACACGGGGTGTTTTTTGTTTATTCGAACTGACTTATAAATTTCTCTACCGTATCCATAATGGTATCTTTTTCATGACTTGAAAATCCTCTATTCCTATCATGTCGAATATACACACTTTGATATTCGCGTTCGTGTTCTTTATTGTCCGTAAATTTCTTATGCGAACGTATCTTATCTTCGATACGATCAATACGGTTCCATATAGTTCTCATACGAGTTGTTGAACCCACAGTCTGATTCAAGCCATTTCTGAGAGTATCGAAATATTTGATCGGATCAGGAGTAGTCCCAGAAATAATAGAGAGTGTACTTGATCCTGTGCCAGATATATCTAGCAGGAGTGGCGATGTCGATGAAGCAATGGGTGTTGGCGTATTCGTTGTAGTCGGAATAATGATTGTTGTCGTCGCAACACTACTTGGCAATACAGGTATAGCATCGAACGTTGTTTGATCGATAACGCGATCTCCTTGAATACGTTGTACACCAAGATTGAATGTACCCACTCCTGCACCTTCTGCAACTATCGTATATGTTCCCGCATCATCAGGAATATGAATCGAATTACCACTTCCTGAAATAATTGGCGTAAAGGTACTTCCTGGAATATGTTCTTCGTACGCAGTTACCACATCATCAGTCACACCAGCCGGTGGAGCAATCGTACCCGTATGATGTCCTGAACTATCGTATGCACTCAAGTTTACATTTGCATCTGTAGAAACAACGATGTAACTTGGCTCTTTGGAATAATCTGGTTCACCGCGACTCATTCCTGAAAGAGTAATTGCACTACTCGTCGATATCTTCCCTGTAATAATATCTCCAATCACTTTTTCTGTACTGGATGATTCGAGAATATTTGCATGATTGATAGTTCGACCTTCATCGTGTGACACCTGTTTGAGATCAGCAGATACGATTGAACTACCTGCATATGAAGCACTCGGCACCACGACTGTTCCGTCGCCCATCGCAGTAGTCGAAGCAATAAACGCCGGTTGTATCGAGCAATGAAAACCGGTCCAACTCAATGTACACGAGCTCTTATTGTAATACTGGAGCGCTTTGGTTGTCGGCACATTCCAGCCAAGAATAGACCAATTCACCAATGATGACGGCCACGTGAATGTGTCGAGTATCGAGTGTAGTGACACTGCCGAAGCCATCAAATTACTATTTCCTTTGATAGGAGTAACAAGATCAGAAGATGAAGGTTGTGTACGTACATTTTTTGTATCAATGATAAAACTATTTTGTTCCACGACTGAAGTAATAGGTGAACTATATGCACCATTATTAATTCCTGCTTCAGTCGTACTTGCAAACGCAATTGTCGGACTCAACACTCGAGTAAAATAACTCGCCGAAGGAAGAAGTGAATATGCACTTGGCATATTGATACCCAAACCACGTGCAGTACTTTGTTTCAAGATAAGACCGTGGCCGATAGATTGATTATATCCGTGGAGGAGATCAGGTATCGCTTAAGGAGTGCCAATGAATGGAACCGCTACATTGATGACCTTATCGATCATATCCGAAAGACCACGATCAGCAAGAGTTTTTACTAAATATTTTGCTACCAAACCACCATTACTATGTGCCACCAATGTAACTTTTCCTGTTTTCGAACTTGAAGCAACTGCACGCACAACATCGATGAGTGATTCGGTACTCGTCGCTCTCCGTTCACTACCCAAAACAACTTCAGGAATAGATTTGCGCCAGTCATACGGAAATGCTTTCCACTCACTGATTGCTCCTCCACTCTTCAAGGTATCAAGGAAATTCATGAATGAACTGTATATACTTTTGATACCGTATGCAGAACCGAGCAATCCATCAGCATAAACAGACGAATCTGTACTCGACCCAGAACTATCTAGATACAACTTGGTAACATCACTGTTGCGAAATGGTTCCCACAACTGATGAGTAGTCGTACCCAGTGACGCACTCGCTGGCTGTACGTTGTACAATCGACTTGATTCTATTCCAGGAATAAATACCACGCTCGAACAACATATTTTTTCACCTTTCATCCACGGATCATACTCTATAACTCCTTGAATCACACTCGATGTTGCGGTGACTGGTCCAGCATCAGTTCCCCACCAATTGTTACGTGCATCGACACGGCCATTGGCAGTTTTATTTTGTAAGGCAAGAATAGTATTGCCAACAAATGAAGAACTCGAAACAGTTGCCATGAGTGGTTTGAGAATCGTCGCATCTCCGAGAGCATTGCCGATACCACCTACATCACCATATCTATCGGATGCATTCATTAACACTGGTATCTCAGGATCTTCGACACTCACACCGATGCGATTGTCCTTAAATAATGAATCTGTCACGTTGACCTTACTATTGATCACTTGTAAACCTATTTTTCCATGCGTAATAGTCGTCGAGGCAATATCTACGACAGAATTGACTGCGTGTATATCGTTTAAAATATCAATATCTGCATAAGCAATACTGCTCGTACTATTGGCTATCTGTATTTCACTAAAATTCTTAAGAGTAACTCGTTTGTCTTTCGTGCCACTGACATTCAACGTGCCATCTGAATATATAGTCGTCACCCACCCAATCGAAGGGTCAACATCAACTTCAACGCCTGGACCGATGGTCAAACTCGCTCCATACGGAATGTATATGCCCGACTTCAAGAGATAGGGACTACTCGACGCAGTCCATACCGGATGACCATACATGACACTAGTATCTTCGGTGATGATTGTGGAAGCACTCGCACTCGACACACTACCAAATAAAAATATACTCGAACTGCATAGGACAAGTCCTATGCGAAATAGATTGTGTTTCATACAACAACATAGATTAAATTAGTAATGAAACTAATCTATCAAATCAGTATGAAATCCTGATGAATTTTGAATAAATTTTTACTGAATTTATTTCTGTTACTTACCTTTGTGTGTAGTAGTGGCAGTCACTGAAGCTTGTACTTGATCGTTGTTGTATGGGACAAATTTTTGGACAAGAAAGATAAATGCAAAACTGCAGAGGATCAGTAATGCAAATCCACTAAAGAATATGAAGAAATTTCGATCAAACGGATTTACCATGACTATATTATACCACGTCAGAAAAAAGTATTATTTTCCTTGATTGAGTAGACTCTGTGTCGCTGGTCCGACAACTCCGGCTTGTTTCAAGCCATGTGCAGATTGATATTTTTTGACTGCAACTTGAGTAAGAGGTCCAAATGTTCCTGTAATAGGTCCTGAATAATACCCATCTTTCTTCAAGCGAGTCTGGAGAGCTGACACATCACTTCCCTTTGAATTCAGTCCGAGCTGACGATAAAATGTCTGACCCGAAACAGTTTCAGCAGACGAAGAATCACTTGCGCGTACAGGTAATGTTGCAGAATTACCAATCCAGAAATATGATTGTCCCCCTGTTCCAGATGGATTAGTAAAGGATATTGAAATCGGTAAAGGAACCATATGATTATCTTGAATATTATATGTGACATTATATGGTCCACTACCACTACCAGTGACTGTGACCTGATTCCCATCAACTAAAACCCTTGGCGTATTAACTGATTGATTAATACTAAAGGTAATAGAGAG
>JBAWXC010000024.1:0-8334 GCA_037144235.1 Candidatus Tayloriibacteriota bacterium
AAGAAGATAGGGGACAAGGCAACTGTCGAGGCGTGCCGACCACTTTCAAAGCGCAAGGCATTTACCGTCATTGCATAATTTTCATATACTACCATGATTCAACCACGCTCAATCGTTACAATCGCTGACAACTCTGGTGCAAAGATCGGACGCATTTTCAAAGTTCTCGGTTCATCAAAGAAGCGTTATGCAGAACTTGGTGAAGTGGTTGTTCTCTCAGTCCAAAAAGCAGAACCACGCAAAGCTATCAAGAAGAAAGATGTTCTTCATGCAGTTGTTGTTCGTCAGGTCAAACCTACTCGCAGAAAAGATGGTTCATACATTCGTTTTGATGAAAACGCAGTGGTGATCATCGAAAAGGACAAAAAGGAACCAGTTGCAGGACGTATATTCGGTCCGATCCCACGCGAAGTTGGCGAGGCAGGATTCAAGACAATCGCTTCACGTGCACCAGAAATCGTATAACTTTTAATTTACTATCATGCATATCAAGAAAGGCGACACAGTTATTATTCTCTCAGGAGATGACAAGGGCAAGACCGGTAAGGTTGCTCACGCTTTTCCTGCGGAAGGAAAGATTGTTATTGAAGGTATGAATACCGTCAAGAAGCATCAGAAGTCACGCAAAGAAGGTTCAAAGGGTCAGGTTGTCGAAATCGCAATGCCTATGCATGCTTCAAAAGTAAAGAAGGCATAATACTACCATGTCATACACACCCATATATCAACTCAATAAGAATTCTTTCAAGACCCTCAAGGCTCCATTGGCTTTGAAAAATGCGATGCAGACACCTCGTCTTGTCAAAGTCGTTGTCTCGAACGGTTTCGGCTCAGTCAAAGACAAGAAAAAGATCGAGCTCATTGCTGACAGACTCGCAAAGATCACTGGTCAAAAACCAGTCACTCGTGTGACCAAGAAAGCTATCGCTACATTCAAGACACGCCAAGGTGATGCAGTCGGATATCAGATCACTCTTCGTGGCAAGCGTATGTGTGATTTCCTCGACAAGCTCGTCAACGTTGCACTTCCTCGTACCAAGGACTTCCGTGGACTCTCACGTGCTTCAGTTGATGCGATGGGTAACTACACAGTCGGTATCAAGGAACACACTATTTTCCCTGAAACATCAGAAGAAGATCTCAAAGACGTTTTCGGTTTTGCGATCACCATCGTTACTACTTCACGAGACAAGAAACATACACTCGCATTCTTGGAATATCTCGGAGTTCCACTCAAGAGAGAGGGAACAGAAGAGAAGAAAAGATAACGTAATACCACCCGAAAGGGTGGTGTTTTGTAAGTGCAGGTGGAACCTACTCATTCAGTTGACTCTTCCTCTTTGATCTGCTAGTATCTCAAATACCTTAACAAATAAGGCCTTCGCAACATTAGTGATTGGAAGCACAACCCTTTCGAGGGTACAGCTAACCAATCGACGTTTTATTGGATAAAAAACATTATGGCAAAAACATCAGTCATCGCACGTTCCCAAAAGACACCGAAATTCAAGTCGCGTGTTGTTCGTCGTTGTTTCCGTTGCGGTCGCAAGCGTTCATACATGAGAGATTTTGATCTCTGCCGTATTTGTTTCCGTGAATTCGCAAACGAAGGAGCCATTCCTGGTATCAAGAAGTCTTCGTGGTAATACATTTTATACTATCCATTTTCAATCAATACCATGATCATCGACCCCATCTCAGATCTCATCATCAGACTCAAGAACGGCAGTGACGCCAAGAAGGCAACTGTAGAGATTTCATATTCAAAGTTTGCTGACAACGTCGCACACGCTCTCAAGAAAGCGGGCTACATTACAACCATCGACAAAAAGAAAGTCGGCAATTTCACACGTACACTTGTCCTCGGTGTCGTCTATGACCTCGAAGGTCAGGGACGTGTACACGGAGTAGAGCGTATCTCAAAGTCATCACGTCGTATTTACCAGAAAGCAGCAGATATTCGTATGTATCGCAGTGGTTTCGGAAATACATTCCTTTCTACTCCAAAGGGAATCATGACTGACAGTGAAGCCAAGAAAAACAAGGTCGGTGGAGAAGTTCTCTTTAAGATCTGGTAATGCTAATCATTTAATACTACTACTATGTCAAGAATTGCAAAAAAACCTATAGCATTGCCAGCAAAGACCGAAGCATCATTTGCAGGTGGCGTCATCACCATCAAAGGACCTCTTGGTTCTTTGAGTAAGACATTCCGTCCACTCGTCGATATTGCTATCGCAAACAATGAGATCACTCTCACGCTCGCAAGTACCAGTCTCCAAGCTCGTGCATTGTGGGGAACATATGCATCTCATATCAAGAATATGATTGCAGGAGTCCACAAGCCATTCGAAAAGAAACTCATCGTCGAAGGTATCGGTTTCAAAGCTGATGTCAAAGGCAAGGATCTCGTCATGGCACTCGGCTTCTCACACCCTGTCGTCGTCGCTATTCCTGCTGATTTGAAAGTCACTACCGAAAAGAACAATGTCACCATATCAGGTATGGACTGTGAAAAGGTTGGTCAGTTCGCAGCAGTTGTTCGTGCCCTTAAGAAACCAGAACCATATCTCGGAAAGGGTATTCGATACTCTGATGAAGTTATCAGACGCAAGCAGGGTAAGAAGGCAGCATAATATAAACTCCTATGAACACATTACAGAAAAAACAAGCAGTATTCGCACGACGCAAGATCCGTATTCGCGCCAAGATTCGTGGCACCGAAGAGCGTCCTCGTTTGGCTGTTTTCAAATCCCACAAATATATCTACGCTCAGATCATCAATGATGATAAGGGTCATACCTTGGTCGCAACCGATTCTCGTACACTCAAAGCAAAGACTCCTGTTGAAGCAGCAAAGCTTGTTGGTATTGAGATCGCAAAAAAGGCAAAGGCTCTCAAGATCAATACAGTCGTCTTCGATCGTGGAGGATTTTTGTACACAGGCAAGATCAAAATGGTCGCTGATTCTGCTCGTGAAGGAGGACTCCAATTTTAATCTGAGATCATTTTAATAAAACCATGACAGCAAAAGAAATAAAAACCAATACCAATTCAGATGCAGTAGTTCCAAAGGCTATTCCAGCAACTGGCGTTGATGCATCAGCTATCGTCTCCGAGGTAAGTATCGACCCTTCAGTCGCTGCAGGTATGCCCGCATCTGACTCAAAGGTTACTCCAGGTCGCAAGATGCGTGGAGATACTGCACGTCGCGGAGGACACGGTACTGGCCCTGCTGGTGCTCGTGGAGGCCGTGGAGGTGGTCGCGATGGCGCACCTCGTGAACGTGTCAAACCAGAATTTGATTCAAAGATCATCGATATTCGCCGTGTTACTCGTGTGACAACTGGTGGTCGTCGTATGAACTTCAGTGTCGCTGTTGTGGCAGGGGATCGTAAGGGTCGTGTCGGTGTTGGTTTGGGCAAGAGTATCGATACTGCTTCTGCAGTCGACAAAGCTACTCGCGATGCCAAGAAAAACCTCATCAAGGTCACATTGTCAGGTAACATGACTATTCCTCATGCAGTCGAAGCAAAGTACGCAAGTGCTCGCATTATGCTCTTCCCAGCTCGTGGTCGTGGTATCGTCGCTGGTTCATCAGCTCGTGCCGTTATTGAGCTTGCAGGTATCAAGGACGTATGTGCAAAGTTTATTTCAGGTAGTAAAAATCGCTTGAATAACGCACGTGTCGCAATTGAAGCTTTGAAGAAATTGAGTAAGAATCCTCGCAGTGCAGGTCGTGCTCCAAAAGTAGCTCCTGTTGTAACAACTGCAAAAGCAGACAAATAACTTTTCACTTTGAACTTTTAACTTTAAACTACTATTATGCAAACCAATCATCTCCAACGAAAGAATCCAAACATGAAGCGCGTTATCGTTGCTCGTGGTGGCAAGCGTGGAAAGACTGCAGGCCGTGGAGGCAAGGGTCAGTCAGCACGTGCAGGTAACAAGCGTCGTCCAGAATGGCGTGACATCATCAAGAAGATTCCAAAATTGCGTGGTCGTGGCGTCAACCAAAACAAGCCAGTTACGGTTGGACGTACAGTCATCAACATTGACGTTATCGAGGCAATCTTTGATACAGGCACAGCTATCACCCCAGCACTTCTTGTTGAAAAGGGTATGGTCAGTACATTTTCAGGACGTGTTCCAGTCATCAAGATTCTCGGTGACGGAGAAGTAACCAAGAAGTTCAACCTCTCAGGTCTATTTGTCTCAGCAGGAGCACAAGCAAAGATCGAGAAGGCAGGAGGTACAGTCACTCCTGTTCCATCAAAGGATATTTCAAAGCCAGCCAAGGAAGTCACTGGACCAAAGGAAGGTGCAGTCAAGAAAGAAGAAAAAGAAGTAGCACCACAAAAAGAAGCAAAAGCTACAAAGTCAGCATCGCCTAAAAAGGAGACAAAGAAGGTAGAAAAGAAGCCAGCAAAGAAATAAGTTCACCTAATATCATCATATGCAAAACTTTTTTGAAAAACTCACACTCGCTCTCAAGGATCAGGTCTTGCGCAAGCGTATTGGTTTTACGATAGGTGCATTGGTGGTATTTCGTCTCTTGGCCGCAATTCCTGTACCAGGAGTTGATACAGCAAACCTTGCAAAGCTCCTCGGTTCAAGTCAGTTTTTTGGTTTCTTGAATATCTTTTCAGGAGGAGGTCTTTCAAATCTTTCTATCGTTATGCTTGGTGTAGGACCTTTCATTACCGGATCGATTGTTATTCAGCTTTTGACCATGATCTTCCCACGATGGAAGGCACTTCTTCATGATGAAGGTCAGATTGGACGCAACAAGCTCTCAAATTATTCTCGTCTTCTTGCACTTCCTCTTGCTGCATTGCAGGCATTTGGTTTTATCCTCTTGCTCCAATCTCAAAACGTTTTGCCTCACCTCACCACACTTCACCTCGTGATCAGTATACTCGTTGTCTCAGCTGGTTCGATGTTGCTTATGTGGCTCGGTGAATTGATCTCAGAATTTGGTATCGGCAATGGCGTATCACTCATCATCTTTGCGGGTATCGTTTCTCGTCTTCCAAATGATCTCAATCAATTGATCGCATCATATGATGCCTCAAATATTCCTTTCTATATCGGAGCAGTTGCAGTCGCTCTTGTGGTTATCGCTGGTGTAGTCTTCATTACCGAAGCGGAACGTTCAGTTCCTGTGACATATGCCAAGCAGGTGAGAGGTAACAAGGTATACGGTGGTGCTTCAACATATCTCCCACTCCGTCTCAATCAGGCTGGTGTGATCCCAATCATCTTTGCACTTTCTATCCTTTTGTTCCCTCAGATCATCTCAAACTTCCTCACACACTCTGCTTCAGCAGTCGTTTCAGCATGGGCTACAAAGTTCACTGTATTCTTCAATGATCAATGGGTCTATGGTTCTGCATACTTTGTACTTGTTGTTCTCTTCACATATTTCTACACTGCCGTTACGTTTGATCCAAAGCAGATTTCTGAGAATCTCCAGCGTTCAGGAGCATTCATTCCCGGTGTTCGTCCTGGTGAAAATACTCAGAGTTATCTCGCAAATATCGTTACACGTATCACTCTCGTCGGAGCAGTCTTTCTTGGTGTCATTGCAGTATTGCCACTTGCGATGCAAGCATTCACATCAAACAAGTCTCTCGCTATCGGTGGTACCGCTCTCCTCATCGTTGTTTCAGTTGTGCTTGATCTCTTGAAGAAGGTTGATGCACAGGTCTCAATGAGAGAGTACTAATACAATAGATATCTATACAAAAAAGAGCTCTATATGGGCTCTTTTTTGTTGTACGTAGGTGTTACGTAGGTGCCACCTACGTAACATTGACTTCAGGTCTTTGTGGGTGTAGCGTTTAATCTGATTTGCACCCCTTTAAGAAACAATGGATTCATAGGAACGTGTGTTTTTGTGAATGAGACATAATGTCTCTTGTTTTTTGAAGCCTAGTCATTTGAAATACTATGAAACTCGATTATCCGGCTTCGCCGATTGAAAATATCGGCTCAGTGTATCGGTGGTGGGCGATGGTGAATAAGATTTCCACGCCATATCTTTCTCCCGATGCACACGCAAAGAAGATTCAACGTTCATACCGTAATGTTCTTGAGGCGGCAGTTATGTCCCTTGTGTTCACGACGGTTTTTGTGCCACTTGTGTGGCTGTCTCCCTTACATGGACATCTTCCGTATTCACTGACAGTTACGTATGTCATTTCTGCGTGGCTATTCGTATATTTGATGCGATCTACGCAAGATTTCCTATTCAGGAAACCGCTCGCACCGGATGTTCAACGATTCCATGAAGAATGGAAGTTGTTCGTTGAATTGTTCAGTATCGACGATTTGGCAGATTATCCGGCCATCGAAGTCCTTCAATTGCATGTTGAAAATTGTCTCCGAAATGAATGGTTGAAACGAAAACAACGTTCTTCTCGATTCAACAACATGCATGAGATTGCGCTTCGTTTCGGTCTGTGTCGGCTCAACCGTTTCTCATTTGAACCAGGTTTGTAAGTTCTGGTTCATGTTCTTTCAGCCCCGTTGCTCACAAGCGACGGGTGTTTTTTTTGGAGATTTGATGCAGTGTGCTACTATGTTCCCATGAAACCACAATCATTTATCTTTATGGGACGCTATGGTTCAGGAAAAGGAACCCAATCACAATTACTCATTGATGCGCTCAAGAAACGTTACTCAGATATGGAGATACTTTATGTGCAGACAGGGCAAGAATTTAGAAATTATTTTGCGACAGAACATACCTACACCTCTCAATTATCAAAGAAAACTGTCGAATCAGGCGCGCTCATGCCTGAGTTCATGTGCGTGTATATGTGGGGGAGATTGATTGCCGAGAAATTCAAGGGACATGAACATCTTGTATTCGATGGTACACCTCGCAAACTCATGGAAGCCCATATGCTCGAACCTCTCTTTGCATATTATGGTCTCGAAAAGCCTTGGGTTATATATCTTGATGTTGAACATGAAGAAGCTATCAAGCGTTTGAGTGTCCGCGCTCGTACGAGTGGTCGTGTCGATGATGGTGAAGAACAACTCAAAGAAAGAAAGCTTGCATATGAGGCAGATATTATTCCAAGTATTGAGTACTATCGTACCAGTCCACATGTTCGATTCTTGGATATTGATGGAGAACGTTCGATAGCGGAAATTCATGCCGATATTTTAAAGAAAATAGGTTTATAGCATACGAAGTTGCATGAGACTCGATGCGAATAATACGAATGGTCGCACGCGAATGACGCGAATAAAGCGCACGAGCATCTAGTGTATGGTGCGACGCATTCGTGTCATTCGTATACATTCGTAATTGGCATCGAGTTCTAATTCGCATTATTCCCAAATTCATGCTATTTTTTGCACATGATTCGTATCAAGACAAAGGAAGATATCGCTATTCTCCGTGAAGGGGGTAAGCGTCATGCCTATATCTTGAAAGAGTTGGCTGCAATGACAAAACCGGGCGTACGTACTTCTGAACTCAATACTCGTGCAGAAGAATTGATCCGAGAAGGAGGAGATACTCCTGCATTCTTGAACTATCAGCCCTATGGTGCAAAACGTCCGTATCCTGCGGCATTGTGTGTTTCAGTCAATGATGAGGTGGTCCATGGTATACCAAATGAAAATGATCGCGAACTCAAAGAAGGTGATATTGTCAGTATCGATCTTGGTATTGTACACAAAGGATTGATTACCGACGCTGCGGTCACTGTGCCTGTAGGTAAGGTCTCACTTGAATGTGAACAACTTCTCGAAGCAACCAAAGAAGCACTCATGACAGGTATCAAAGCTGCCAAGGGTGGACGTCGCGTAGGGGACGTAAGTAGTGCTATCGAACGTGTCGGTGTCGCCAATGGCTACGGTATCGTCGAGGACCTCGCTGGTCACGGTGTGGGCTATGAAGTCCATGAAGACCCATACGTTCCCAATATAGGCGATCCTGGTATAGGGGAAACATTGAAGCCGGGAATGGTGATCGCTATCGAACCGATGTTCAATCTCGGAAGTAAAAAGGTAAAGCTTGATACAGATGGGTATACCTACCGTACTGCTGATGGAAGTGTCAGTGCACACTTTGAACATACTATTGTTATTACAAAGAGTGGGGCAGAGATTTTGACTGCATAATTTTGTTTTGTTATTTACACATGATACAGTGTGTCTATGAAATCACATCCAAAATTTGAACGTACGCTCGCTATTATTAAACCAGATGGTATCCAACGTTCACTCATCGGTGAGATTATTGGTCGTTATGAACGAGTTGGCTTGAAGCTCGTCGGTATCAAGATGCTCGTTCCGACAGCAGAATTGATAGAA
>JBAWXC010000025.1:0-8222 GCA_037144235.1 Candidatus Tayloriibacteriota bacterium
CATGGAATACTTCAAAAAAACAATCTCTGACACTCAATTGTGTCGAGGAACCTCGTGATAAAAAAGAAGTTGATCGTATTGTTACTATCGCACAGACCAAACCATGGCACGTTGTAGATATTGAAGAATCAGAACAAAAGAGATCACCGAAAGCTCCCTTTATAACTTCAACATTGCAACAGACTGCAAGTTCACGTCTCGGCTTTTCTCCTTCACGTACTATGGGTATAGCTCAGAAACTCTACGAAGCTGGTCATATCACTTACATGCGTACCGACTCGACAAACCTCGGTGCACAAGCAGTGGCACAGATCGTGGCTGTTATCGGTAAAAAATATGGTGAACAGTATGTCAGTGTGCGTACATTCAATGCCAAGAGTAAGAATGCTCAAGAAGCGCACGAAGCTATCCGTCCTTCAACGTTCAGCAAAGAAATAGCAGGTGCAAATGATGAACAGAAGAAACTCTATCGTCTCATCTGGCAACGCGCCGTTGCTTCACAAATGACTGATGCGCGAGTTGCTCGCACCAAGATTATTGCAAACGTCACTGACGCTTCAACACCAATTCCTGATTTTACTGCCACAGGATCACGTATCATATTTGATGGATGGCTCACTGCAGATCCAGAATCAACAGGCGAAGAAGTTACTCTTCCAAAGTGTCACAAAGATGAGACTCTCACACTCATCAGTCTCGATCCACTCGAAAAACAAACAGAACCACCTTCACGCTACACCGAAGCAGGACTCATCAAAGAACTCGAAAAGCGTGGTATTGGTCGTCCTTCAACATATGCGTCTATTTGTAAGACCATCGAAGATCGTGGCTATGTCGCAAAAGAAGGTCGCTCTCTCAAACCAACAGACACTGGTGATGTCGTATCTTCATTCCTGGAAGAATACTTCCCTACCTATATCGGAGATACATTCACCGCCGAGATGGAAAACGAACTCGACGAAATCGCAAGTGGTGAACGCACCTACGTCAAAACACTCAGTGATTTCTACAAACCATTCCATGCCGAAGTGTTGACCAAAGACAAACTCGCCAAAGCTACCAACCTCGGTGTCGCTGATGCAAAATTCGTTTGCCCAAAATGTGGTTCTCCTATGGATATCAAACTTGGCAGAAATGGCAAATTCCTCTCATGTTCAAAATATCCAGACTGTGATGGTGCACTCACTTTGGATGGTACCGAATTCAAAAAAGACGAACCTATCGGTATTGATCCGGTAAGTGGTTTGCCTATCTTTGTCTTGAATGGAAGATTTGGTCCATATGTTCAACTCGGTGTAAAACCACCAAAGGTAAAGAAGGTTAAGAAACCACGTGTCAAAAAAGGTGATGCGAATCTACAAATTCATGCGAATGCTACAAATGAAACACAAGCACCCGAAGCTTCTTCTCAAAGCTCAAACCTCGAAGCTCCAGTAGCCACAAAACCTCGCATGGCTTCTATTCCTCGTACTATGGATCCATCAAAAGTAACCGTTGCTGATGCTATGAAATACCTCTCTCTTCCACGTACACTCGGCACACACCCCGTCAGTGGCAAAGTCATCACTGCTTCAGCAGGACGTTTTGGTCCGTACGTTGCTCACGATGGAAATTATCGTTCTATCAAAGTTCCTGATGATGTCTATGAGATCACACATGAACGAGCTCTTGAATTGTTGGCGATTGAAAAGAAACCGAGAGGATTCCAAAAGAAGAAAAAGTAACCTACTACACCTCTTTGATAACATGTAGTATGATGTTTACAGAGCACTTCCATATGCAACACATGTTGAGCGTCATGTTACAAAGCTCCTTAAGTGCGCTCTAGCCAGCCTTCAAAATCTGACTAAATCCAGGTATGAGATCTGGATGGGATGCGGATGTAGCACCATGAGGCCCCTTGCAGCCTCGCTTCTGGCAAGATGGGTAAATGCCTAATAGAAGATCGTATTACTCAAAGGTGCCCATGCCCTGACGTCGGGTGTGTGCAATCAACATAGACTCGCCATTGTGGAAGTGGCGAGTTATTTTTTATGCTGATATTTACAGACTAAAATTCTTCAACGAATACAACTCCTCATTTTCTTCCTTCTTGATCTCTGCTGTACCACGATCATCAATAGCTTCTGTCACAGATGTCTGCGACGTATTCGTGCCTGCCTGCGCAGGCAGGGCATTCGCATTCATTTGTTCCGCCGGCTGGCGGATCGTATTATCCTTGTTGATCTTATCGAGTAATGCCTTCAAATCTTCTGGACTAAAGAAATCAATAGTGACTGTTCCACCTTCTTTGTTTTTCTCAATACGAACTCGTGTACCGAGTGACTCGGTAAATGTTCTCTCAAGTTCCATGATAGCAGGATCGAGATATTTACCTTTGTTACGGATACGTTCTGTCGCAGCACGACGTGAGAGTGATTCTGCTTCACGCACGGTGAGCTTCTTGGTAATGATTTCCTTGAATAAAACCAACTGCTCTTCTGGTTTGTCAGTGAGCATGAGAAGTGGGCGTGTATGACCTTCGGAGATCTTGCCCTCTTCGAGTGCAGTGATCATCTCATCTGGCAAAGCCAAGATGCGCATCGAGTTGGAAACATATTCGCGACTCTTACCGACTTTGTCGGCAATCTGCGCTTGCTTGAGACCAAATTCTTTGGCGAGACGCTCAAATGAACGTGCTCGATCTACAGGATTGAGATCTTCACGCTGGAGATTTTCGATAATAGCCATCTCGAGCTTGAGTTGTGGATTTTCTTCACCACTCTTGATGAGTACAGGAACTTGAGACAATCCCGCGAGCTTGGAAGCACGAAGACGACGTTCACCAGAAATGAGTTCATATTCTACCGACATACCTCCGTTCTCATGGTAGACCTCCTGACGTGTCACTACGAGTGGCTGAAGAACGCCATACATGCGAATAGACTCCGAAAGATCCTTGAGTCTGTCTTGATCAAATTCTCGGCGAGGCTGATAAGGGTTGGGGTGGATCTTTTCGAGTTCGATCCAGAAGATGGCATTGTTCTCGTATATTAATGGATTCATACACGCTATTATAATACATCTCTTTGACTTATCCCAATAATTCGCTACACTGGAGTCTATTCCAAGCCGGGATGGCGGAATTGGTAGACGCACACGACTCAAAATCGTGCGGAGTAATCCATGGGAGTTCGATTCTCCCTCCCGGCACAACACCCACGTAGTGCAAGAGCACAGCGCCTGCGCGCTGTGCGTCGGAGAATCGAACGGCGGAGCCATATTGCGTCGAGCACGACGCAATGGCGAGCCGGTGGCCAGCCCGAACGAGGCGGGTAGCCGAGTGAGAGGCGAGGCCGATTCTCTATAGCAACATAGCAACGCGAAACCGCGAGCCGGTGCCCAGACCAAAGCGAGCGGGTAGCGAGCTTTGAGTCGAGGGCGATTCCCCTCATTGCTTATTCCCCATTTTCATATACTATCTACCTTATGCCCACCAAACCCAAAATCCTCATCATTCTCGGTCCTACTGCTGTAGGCAAGAGTGATCTCGCCGTAGAGCTTGCTTTAGAGTTCAACGGTGAAATTGTATCCGCTGATTCTCGTCAGGTATATACTGGCCTCAATATTGGCACAGGTAAAATCACTACCGAAGAAATGCGTGGTATTCCTCACCACATGCTCGATGTCGTAGATCCTTCACAACGTTTCTCAGTGATCGATTATGTAAAACAAGCGGAACGAGCAATCACTGATATCCTTTCCCGAAACAAACTTCCCATCATCTGTGGTGGTACTGGATTTTATATTCAAGCACTCATTGACGGAACACTCTTTCCTGACATAGGCCCCAATCCTGAATTACAAAAAGAACTCGCAGGTAAATCTGTTATTGAACTTGCTTCAATCCTCAAGAAGCTCGATCCCGCAAAACTTTCCTCCATGAATGAAAGTGATTCCAAAAATCCCCGCCGACTCATTCGTGCCATCGAGATCGCAACCGCACTCGGTAGTGTTCCTCCACACACTCCAGACAAGCACGTCTCACTCTATGAACCTCTTTTTATTGGCTTGAATGTGGAAGCTGAACTACTCAAAGAACGTATTCGTGCTCGACTCTTGAAACGTATTGATGTTGGCATGGTAGAAGAAATCAAGA
The DNA here is from genome assembly GCA_037144235.1 of Candidatus Tayloriibacteriota bacterium. Taxonomy (GTDB): domain Bacteria; phylum Patescibacteriota; class Minisyncoccia; order Phycocordibacterales; family PALSA-1337; genus C7867-002. The sequence continues at coordinate 4,139 of JBAWXC010000025.1, forward strand.
ATCTTCATGCCACTGGTCTTTCATGGGAACGTATGGACGAGCTTGGACTCGAATATCGCTACATTGCTCGATTCTTGCAAAATCAAATGAATAAGGGTGATATCATACGTGTCTTGCACACACAAATCTGGCACTATGCAAAAAGACAGATGACCTGGTTCAAAAAAGATACTCGTATCAAGTGGTTCACACCTGACCAGAAACAAGATATCACTAATGCAGTTAAAACTTTTCTTACATAACAAAAAAGCGTTCTTATACAGAACGCTTTTTTGTTATGGATTTATTTTACAACTCCTGCACTGATGACTTCGAGCACTGACCATTCTTCAAGGTATAACCCGTACTACATGTGTACACACAAATTGGATACGTTAGACCCGTGCAACTCGTCTGAATAACTGCAGGACCAGGAGCTCCTGTGGTTGAACCACACGCTGTAGCATGAGTAGGAGCAGTACAACTAGCAACTGCACCAGCGACAACAATGTTTGGACAAATAACTTGACCTGTCTTAATAGGAGCAGATGAATCAGTAACTGTTACGATTGGTCCACTATATGATCCGGCAGTATATGAAATTGTCTTTGTATTTCCACTTCCCCAACTATAGTTATATGGCGAAGTACCATTGCCTCCTGATGTTGAAACAGTAAATATAACATTACCCGCAGCAGGAAGATTGGTATTTGAAGCAGTACAACTAAGACCAGTAAGTGGCTGAACCCCTACACAACTTGGACAACTGACATATGTATCATTACTTGGATGGAAACTGAGCCAACCAACGTTGGTACTTCCCCATGCATATCCACTAAATATACCTGAGGTTACATCAAACGTAACACCTCCCGTACCACCTGTTGTAGGTGAAAGATATGAGTCACCAGAGAGACTGATCCAACCATCCCAGCTCGAGTCTCCTGCGGTTGCCTTTGCCCATCCACTGACTGCTCCACTGGTGAGATCAACAGTTGCCTGACAGTTTCCTCCTGGACAGCCTGAAACATCAGAAGAACTGAAACTGACCCAGCCAATATTTGGTGACCATGCATAGCCACTCAATGTTCCTAGAGTAGGATTGCCTGTACTGGTTGCAAGAAATACTCCATCACCAAAACCATGACTATCAACATTGATCCAACCAATGGTACTTGACCATGCATATCCAGTGAGTGCATTTGAAGATGTTTGAGCTTTGACCACAAACGAGCCAACTGATAGGACAACGACTGCACATACTATGAGTGAGAAAAGTGCAATAACTTGAGATGATGTTTTTTTCATGGATGTATTAGAAATAATATATCCCTATTTTACCTTATATTTACGTGTTAGACGAGATATGGTGTGGACAACCTAGATGGGCCACGATTCAACGATCAATTGAGACTTCTTGGCCTGTATTTCCTGCCAGATTTCCTCGGTTACATATGGCATGAATGGGTGCGCCAGCTTGAGTATTGTATGTACTACATGAAGCAAGAATTGGACTCGTGATATACGAGCACTCATATCGTCACTTGCCTGCGCAGGCAGGCCACTCAAAATAGGCTTACTTTCTTCGAGAATCTTGTCTGCAAATTCATGCCAGATATAGTGATATATCTTTTCACCAACAAGATAGAATTTGTATTCATCCATCTCTGCAGTAATCTCTTTGATCAAATCATTCAACTTTTTTATGTGTTCAGTTTCAATTGCAGAATATCCAGTGAATGAAGAATCGTACACAACTGGTGATACGTTCGTAGAACCGAAACGTTCACCAGCTGCTGCTGACAATACGAAACGTGTAATATTCCAGATTTTATTTGAGAAATTTTTGTAACCTTTGACTTTGTCTTCAGAAAGTTTTGCATCATTGCCTGGTCCTGTACCGATGATGAGTGAGAGTCTCGTTGCATCTGCACCATACTTCTTGATCATATCGAGTGGATCAATGTTGTTATCAAGTGACTTAGACATCTTCCTACCCTTGGCGTCACGGACGAGACCGTGGAGATATACGGTCTTGAATGGCACATCACCGATCAAACATCCGGTCATGAGGATCATACGCGCAACCCAAAAGAATATGATGTCATAGCCAGTTTCGAGAACTGATGTTGGGTGATACATCTTAAAATCAGGTGCATTCAAGTCAGGCCAACCGAGTGTCGAGAATGTCCACAAGCCAGATGAGAACCACGTATCGAGTGTGTCTTCGTCCTGTGTCCATCCTTCACCTGCTGGCGCTTCGATGCCTGTATATATTTGATCACTCTTGTACCACACTGGAATACGATGTCCGTACCAAATCTGTCTTGAAATACACCAGTCACGCAAATTGTGAATCCAATTTGCATACACACGATCAAATCGTTCAGGAATGATCTTGATCGCACCACTACTCACTGACTGGAGCATGATATCTTTGAGTGTGGTTTGTGAACCCGAAGCAATTCCTGGAATAGTTGAATGCGCAAGTGTAAATGATTTATTGACCGCAACGAACCATTGAAGCTTCGGCAATGGTTCGATAATACCTCCCGTTCGTTCTGCAGTTGCAACATTTTGATCAGTATCTTCTTCTTTTTCGAGAAGTCCTTGTGCTTTCAACCACTCCACAACAGCAGTACGTGCCTCAGTTACTTTCTTGCCTTTGATAGATTCATTGCCGACTGTCATACGAGCAAACTCATCGATCACTTGTTTGAGTGGTAGATCATGTCGTTGTGCCATATCCCAGTCGATCGCACTATGTGCAGGAGTTACACCGAGTGCACCAGTACCGAAACTCGGCTCAACCGCCGTATCAGCGATGACTTTGACGTGAATGGCTTCGCCGGCAAACACTGCATCATATTCTGTGCCGATAAACTGCTGGTAACGAGCATCGTCAGGATGAACCGCGATAGCAGTATCACCGAGTTTTGTTTCAGGACGAGTTGTTGAGATAGAAATGGGAATATCCTTTGAATAGCGAAATGTATACAATTTTGCCTTACGAGCTTCATAGACTATCTCATCATCAGAAATAGTTGTCTGACCCTTTGGATCCCAGTTGATGACTTTTGAACCACGATATATGAGCCCGAGATCATACATAGTCTTGAATGCCGTACGAACCGCGAGTGTTCTCTTTTCATCGAGCGTAAATGCTTCGCGTGACCAATCGATCGACGCTCCCATCTTGCGGACTTGATTGACGATGGTGTCATGACTTTCTTGTGCAAATGCATTGACACGCTTCAACAATTCTTCACGGCCGAGCTCGTGACGTCTCTTACCTTCTTTTTTCTCGATTTCTTTCTCAACTTTTGATTGCGTTGCAATAGCTGCGTGATCAGTACCAGGCACCCAGAGTGTGCGATAACCTTGCATACGCTTGTAACGGATCATAATATCTTCGATTGCAAGCATAGCCGCGTGACCCACATGGAGAGTTCCCGTCACATTTGGTGGTGGCAAAACAATAGTATATGGTTCACCTTTTTTATTCCTTTCAGGAAGTTTATCGGGGTTGAAATAACCAGCATCTTCCCAGAGTTTGTATATCTTATCTTCAGTTCCCTCAGGATTGTATGGTTTGAGGAATTTTTCCGGAATCAATGACTTTTCATTCATGGACAAATAGTATCAGAAAAGTGTTGTTTTTTCCATAAATTACTCGATTGATTTCATATATCGTCAGACCCTACCAGACACTGTGTACAGAACTCAAATATGGATACTGAGTGGTGTACTACTGTATGCGGGGACTTTATCTTTGAGTCCTGTACACAGTGTCTGGTGGGGTCTGTATTACGTAATCAAAACAAGTAACACATATACATACTTTTGTTCTTCCGAGAACTGTCTGAGCAGCGTAGACAATTCTTGGGAGACGAAGTTACCCGATGAAACCCTAACTTCGTCGACTTAGAATTGTCCGATGCGAGTTTCGCAGGAAGAACAAAAGTATGTATATGTGTTACTTGTTCATTCACGCAAACAAAAAACCACCCGAAGGTGGTTTTTTGTTGAAAGACGAACAGCGTTATTATACGCGTGTAACGTTCTTTGCACTTGGTCCCTTTTGACCATCGACAACTTCGAAACT
>JBAWXC010000026.1:0-8141 GCA_037144235.1 Candidatus Tayloriibacteriota bacterium
AAAATTCTTATTGGTGAGACCACTGCAGAGCATGTCAAAAAGACTGTTGGTGCAGTCATTGCAAAAGAACCTATCGAAACAACGATTCGTGGTCGTGATTTGATTACCGGACTTCCTCGTGAAGTAGTTATCACTGATTCTGATATTCGTGAAGCAATGGCTCAGTCGATCGATATCCTTCTCGAAGCTTCAAAAGAAGTTCTCGAAACAACTCCCCCAGAAATTCTTTCAGATATTATGAAGCGTGGTGTGCATCTCGTCGGTGGTGGAGCATTGATTAAGGGACTCGACGAACTTCTTGCAGAAACACTCAAACTTCCTGTGACAGTTGCTGAAGATCCACTCACTGCTATTGCGCGTGGAGCAGGAATTATTTTGGAAGATCTAGAATTGTACCGTAGTGTATTAATAGAAAGTGAAGATGACATACCTTCGAGCAAATAAACGCCCTGGTGAGCGACGAAAGAGAACAATGATGGTCTCAGGGAGTGTCGTCGTTGTCTTTTTGGCGATTATTCAACTCTATATTCCACATTTCTTTCCTGCGGTAGTGACAAGTATGTTCAGTCCATTCTGGCGTGCAGAATTTTCTGTAGAGAGTGGATCACTCGAATCACCATCGATGCTTGTTGCTCGTAATGAAGAACTCAAACGTGAGCTCGCTGATATGCAGGTTCGTCTTGATACGATTGGAGCAACCGAACAAGAAAATAGTGATCTCAAAGCACTCATGGGTCGCGCGTCGACAACGTCAAAGGTTTTGGCAGCAGTACTTCGTCGTCCACCAGTGTCACATTATGATGAACTTGTTATTGATGCTGGTTCCAATGAAGGTATTTCATCGATGAGTTTGGTATACGCTCCTGGCGACGTGCTCATCGGCAAAGTTTCTGATGCTCTCGGCGAAACATCCAAAGTTACACTTTTTTCATCTCCTGGTCAGAAATATGATGTATTGATCGGTTCTGCTCATGCACCTGCTGTTGCAGTTGGTCGTGGAGGAGGGCAATACGAAGCACAACTTTCTCGTGACGTAAAAGTTGCAGAAGGAGATTTTGTCACAGATCCTTCCTTGAATGATAAGGCGTTTGGTATTGTGACAGGTATAGAAAGTGATCCCGCACAACCATTTGAGACAGTTTTTTTCGCCCCACCAGTCAATGTATATCAGTTGAGATGGGTACTCGCGGATACAGGACAAGGTATTCCAGCTACAAGTACAAAGAAGAAGTAATACATACGGCATGAATAAAGTAACAGCCAGAATCATTATAGATTTCATTATATTGCTCGCTATTTTCAATGGGTGGTGGTTTTGTATTATTCCTCTTGGACTCATCGGTTTATGGTTTTTTCCATATTTTGTGGAAATTGTTCTTGCAGGCATTGCGTATGACGCTCTCTATAACCTTATTCCAGGAATGGGAATGCGAGCACTTGTAGGAATAATAATCTCACTCACAATGCTTTTGATTATAGGAGGTTTGAAAAAGGTCTTGAGAAAATAGGTTTGGACAGGTCCGACCTAGATATTATCTAGGTCGGACCTGTCTGGGGTTTGTCCCCATATTCAAGCCCTTTTCTCTATTTATTCTGGTATAATAGACCCATGTTTTCTGATCCAGCAGTAAATCTCTCCCGACTTGGTCTTATGGAAGGCTACAAAGTTGTCGACCTCGGAGCAGGTTCTGGTTTTTATAGTATTGAGGCCGCCAAGCGTATTGGCTCGAGTGGTCGTGTATATGCTGTTGATGTTCAAAAGGACCTTCTCGAACGTCTCCGTTCGATTGCTGCAACTCAAGGTTTACACAATATTGAGATTATGTGGGGCAATGCAGAAAAGATCGGTGGTACCAAACTCCGCGAATCTATCGCAGATCGTGTAGTTGCATCAAATATTCTCTTTCAGATCGAGAAACCAGATGATTTTGCTCTGGAAATCAAACGCATTCTCAAGCCAGGTGGCAAACTTCTCGTCGTTGACTGGAATGAGGCAAGTTCGCTCGGTCCCAAGAATTTCTTTCCTTCAATGAAAGCACAGTTATTGTTCGAAAAAAATGGCTTCAAGCTTGATACACAGTTCGGTGCAGGTGAACATCATTACGGGATGGTATTTACGAGAACATAAAAACACATGTCAAAATTTCAAATCATAACATTGGGATTGTTTATAGTAGCTATCATTGCAGGAGTAACTGCTTTTGCTTTGTATAAAGGAAGTGATTCAGCCACAAAACTTCCACCGATTACTATCTGGGGTACATTTCCAGCGGATACCTTCAATCTATACGTTGCACAAATCAACAACTCTTTGACTGACCCTCTCAGTATAACGTATGTCCAAAAGTCAGAACTCGCTTTCTCACAAGATTTTGTAGCTGCACTTGCACGTGGCAATGGTCCAGATGCGATTCTTATTGCTCCAGACATGATTTTGTCTCATGAAGACAAGATTGCACCCATACCATATAGTAGTTTTCCACAACGTACGTTCCTTGATTCATATATCGACGAAGCATCAGTATATATTTCCGCAAATGGTATCCTCGGCATTCCATTTACAGTTGACCCTCTTGTTATGTACTGGAATCGTGACATGTTCAACAGTGCAGGTATTGCTACGTATCCTCATTATTGGGATGAGTTCGGAAACATCAGCGGTAAACTCACCGTCAAAGATCAAAATGGCACTATTACCAAAACCGCATTGCCACTCGGTGACTTTACCAACGTTGTTCATTCTCGCGAGATTCTCGGTTCACTCTTCATGCAAGTAGGCAATCCAGTTACACAAGCTGACAATACCGGTGCAGTAGGAACAACCCTCCGTATCAATTATCAGAGAAGTCCTGTTCCAGCTTTGCAATTCTTCAGTCAATTTATTGATCCAACAGATGCTCATTATTCCTGGAACAGAGGTATGCCAGATTCTCGTACTGCATTTTTGTCAGGAATTTCTGGAACATACATAGGTTTTGCTTCAGAACTCGCAAGCCTTCGCACCAAGAATCCAAACCTCAATTTTGATGTCGCACCTCTTCCACAGCCACGTTCAGGTGGATTCAAAGCCGAATATGCAAAGATGCTCGGATTTTCTCTTGTACGTTCATCACCAAATACGCTCGCTGCATTTCAAATTATTTCTACACTCACTGATCCTGCGTATATGTCTACATTGTCACAAAAATTATACATGCCAAGTGTACGTCGTGACGTGATCAGTCAGGGAACTACAGATCCATACATTTCTATATTCAATCAAGCAGCGCTTATTTCAAAGACATGGATAGATGTTGATCCACATACGTCAGAACAGATTTTTGGAGATATGATCGAAGCTATTACGAGTGGTCAAAAGAAGATCAATCAAGCACTTCAGGATGAGTCAGATCGATATAACATCGCACTTAAAAATGCATTCCAATAATATGAAATACTTTTCTTATTTTATTTCGAGTTTATTAGTACTTGTTGCGATTAACGTAAATCCTGTTCATGCTGATACGGTCTATGATGGTTCTGGACAATCAACACCCGCTGGACAGATTCTTACCGGTAGTGGTACACCACCGATATACGTCTATGGATTCCAGTATTACAATGGTTCCACGACAGGAAGTATTTCAAATGTAGTATTTCAGCTCAATGCCAAGAACGGTAATCCCAACGATCTCGTCTACGGAACTGTATGGGATTATTCATCAGGTGTTATGAAGCAGATTGCAACTAGTACCAATCATTTCACCGGCGCTTCATATGATGGTAACCTTGCTCATCCCAACGCTTCAAATTTTGAATTCAATCCACCTCTTTCGCTCAAAGCAAATGGTACGTATTTCGTAGCCATTCGTGCAGTCATGGCTTCGACGAGTCAGAGTAGTTCCGGAGGTTCACCAACTCAATTTGTCTTGTACGGCAACAGTGATCCGAATCTCGTTCCTTCACCTGAATTTTCTTCATGTACAAAAAATTCAGGCGTTGAACTCAAGATTACTGGAGCACTTTCATATATAGATTCGAGAGGCACTGTAGGATGGAAATCATGCGGATATCTCGTAGGCGCTTCAGTCATGGGTCAGTCGTCTCCTCTCGGAGTTATTCTTCCTGCTGAAGGATATGGACGATCTCAAGTCGTCGGACAAGCACGCAGTGCAAATGGTGGATATGGTCAAGCATACAATACACATACAGGAGGTGTTTCAAATGTTTCTTCTGGAGGTGTGAGTCCTTCTTCTGATAATCCAAATAGTAGTGGGTATCGATTGGTGACCTGTGACGGTCCAGAAGGTTCACGGTCATTGTATCCAGGAGGTGTGGTAGATGATGGAAACGGTCAGTCTCATCAGTTTGTCGCATGTGATTTTGGTGGTTTGGTGAATCAGGTTCAACATATCATCAATGCACTTATTGTATTTGGAGTATTTATTGCACTGATCGGATTCTTGTATACGGGATACCTCTTCATAACAGGCAAAGAAGATGATCGTAAGAGGGGATATTCCATTTTCCCAAAAATCTTCTGGGGGTTTATAATAATGTTGTCAGCATGGTTTATCGTTCATCAGATCATGAATTGGTTGGCATCCAATGCAAGTGGTTTTACTTCTTTACTCAAATAATATGAATACATTCAAATACATAGTACGAGGAATAATGGTAAGTACACTTTTTATTATTCCATTTTTTGTCGATTCGCATAGTGTGTCTGCTCACAGTAATATGTGTCCAAAGGGTCAATATCTCGACCAAAATGATGAATGTGTTGCATATCCAAAATGTGAACCTGGATATACCAATGATCCTAATACAGGCGAATGTACGGTCCCATATGACAATTGTCCCTACGGTGATAATTTTAATCCTGGAGGAGGTTGCAGTCAGGTGACATCATCCAATCCATCCAACTATGCCCCCGCACCGTATTACAACACACCAGTACAAAGTTACACTATTACCCCAACTGGTGTGAAAAAAATTAATACGGGGACACAAAATGGAACAGGTAATCAGAATACAAACTATTCTGGCGTACAAAATACAAATGCGGGTCCGGGAACAGTTAGTGGTACTCAAGGATCTGGTGCTCCAGCTACAGCTCAACAAACATTTGCGATCAAAAATCCTCTCAATGTCAATTCAGTAGGAGGATTGATTAGTAAGTTTGTAGAGATATTTAGTTACATCGCTATTCTTCTTGCGGTACTTGCTATTGTATGGGTTGGCTTTCAGTTTATTCTGGCTCAAGGCAAGCCGGATCGCATGAATGAACTCAAGACATGGTTGCTCTGGATTGTCGTGGGTATTGCGGTTGTGATTGGTGCACGTCTCATGGTTGATATTGTTATCAATACATTGGGAGCAACAGGAGTAGTCGATCAGGGTGTGATCCAATCAGTGCGTAGTGCAAATAGTGGCAATTAATAGTATTCATTAACATATAATTATGATTAAAAAAATATTGTATACATCAGTCCTTACTATCGGAGCACTTCCCGTGGTGACGTTTGCAGCAGCACGTACACTCAACGATCTCGTGTACAAGATCGTCGGATATCTCAACCACGCACTCGTTCTCCTTATGGGAGTCGCAGTGGTTATCTTTGTTTGGAATATCATCAAGTACTTCATTCGTTCTGATGAAGACCACAAAGAAGCGGCTCCATACGTGATGTGGAGTGTTATTGGATTCTTTGTTATTCTTTCATTCTGGGGTTTGGTCAATATTTTGCAGAATACCTTTGGTCTTCAAAATTCGAACAATAAACCATATTCATGGTCTGAATTCTCAAATCTATTCCCAAGTGGAGGAGGTAACGGAGGTACTTCTGGTGGCGTATTCAATGGCGATACTACTACAGGAAGTTCAAATATTCCTCCTACAACGCCAGGTAGTTCCAATGTTCCTGGAACAAGCAAATAGTAGAATTTCATAATCCACATCCTATTGATGTTGTATTATACGTAAAGTGCTATAATAATCGGGTAGTAATATAATTACATTATTAATCATTTATTTTATGAAAAAAACAATCGTAACTCTTATCGCTCTTGCTCCATCATTGGTCTTTGCTCAGGCAATCACTGACGTCAATTCACTTACATACAAATTGACAAATCTTGGCAATACCGCCATCCAGATTCTCATCGCTTTTGCAGTTATTTGGATCATATACAACGTTGTCCGCTACATCATGAAGGCAGACAATCCAGAAGCTCGTGGTCCTATCGGATCCGCTATCCTCTGGGGTATCGTTGGTCTCTTCGTTATCCTTTCTATTTGGGGTTTGGTACGTATCTTGAGTAATACATTCCGTACAGACTCAACAGCTCCAACCAGTCAATTCCCAACAGTTCAATATCCTGCACAGGTTCCTTAGTCCTCTATGTCTTTCTTGATACCTATAGCACAGGCAGCGATCGACAATGCTTCATTTGGCAGAGTAGTTGATCCTATCATCAACAACATCGTCACACCGATTATAGAAGTGATGTTTGCGGTTGCATTGGTTGTCTTCGTCTATGGTGTTGCTCAGCTCATCTGGAGTAGTAGTGAATCAGATTCACGTACCAAAGGTAAAAATGCTCTTGTTGGTGGAGTGATTGGTATGTTCATCATGCTCTCTGCATGGGGTATCGTCTATCTGGTAGCAAATACAGTAAAGTCTCTGTAAAAATATATATTGGAGTAGTAAAAAAGGCCGCGGTTTTTTTAAATCGCGGCCTTTGCGTACTAACCTTGTTGGATCAAGTTAGTTGGGGAAGATGTAGACGTGTATAACACGCGCAGCTTCTCCGGGTTTGAGCACGAAGCGAACTTCGCACGGACCTTGCTCAATCATCCACTGGGGAAATTCCAATCCCTGGTGGTAGAGCTGTCCAACATTACCATTTCCTTCCCAACGTTCGATATGCCACACATCCTGCGTGGCGTATTCGATGTGTGTCCCCGGAGGGATGGGAATCCGAGCAACTTGCCCCGGTTGAAGTGACAATGTCGTGCCCTGACGATGTGTTACCACATCGCTGACACTCACACAGACGAAGTTCTTGTTCATCTGTGATGGCCAAGCAAGCCAGCCGTTACCTGTCGTTGTCGAGGCACTGGTGTTGAGACCGGTGCTTCCAGGATTTGCATTGCTAAGGTCACAACGATTAGTTGTGTTACCTTGGATGACCTGATTGACAATGTTGGTGATGTATTGGTTCACCGTAATTGGCCGATCACCACCAATGGCGATGATGTTTCCTTTCTGCACTTGTTGCAGATTGGAGGTTTGGCTTGTCGAGCCAAAGCCCCATGAACCACCCCGACAAAATCCGAGGAGGAGCCAGCATACCAGCCAGAGGATCAACATGGTGCCGATGATGGCGCCAATGACCTTGAGTGCTTTGCCGCTGTAAGTCACAGCGAGTCGCCACAGGTTGGCGATCTTCTCGCGGTTCACTGGGTTCTTCAACCACAGAATGAGACCGAGGACGAGCATGCCAAGAATGGCACCAATGATGAGGGTAGTAACTCCGTTACAGATGTAGTATTGCTTCATATGAATTTTTCATTTTGAGTAATATACAGATGAGATACTTACGACCTACACCACACGGTGTCACGTAATACTTATCTATATATCGCTAGGGAAACGAACAAACCCTTTTTAGTTTTCAAGGAACACTTATTCCTTACTTGCTACCATTATAACACGATTACTTTACAAAAGTCAATACCCGTGTCATAAGTAGCGTAAAAGCTATATGGTGGCTCTAATAGGGGATATGTTATTAGTTAATTGCTGTGCAATAACTCGAGACATAACAAGTATTTCTCCGATAGAACCGCCTCCCAAACGGCCCTTTCCATGCATACCATAAGCGCATTCACCCAAGGCGTACATGTCTTTAATTTTCGTCTCTCCTCGTTTATTGATGCGTATACCACCCAATACAAAATGAGGTTCAATATCAAGTTCGATTCTTCGTTTTCCATGAACCGCGTATCTCTTGGCAGTTCTTTGGTACTCTTTACATATATCATCAAATTTGTGATGAGCATTATGTGCACGAACTAAATGATGAGTTAGTTCCAGCCTTTTATTTTTCTCGTCAACAAAATCGAAATTGTAGAGATTATCACTCGGAATACATAC
>JBAWXC010000027.1:0-8030 GCA_037144235.1 Candidatus Tayloriibacteriota bacterium
ATATTGCTTGAATGGCAATACACTCATGTGTCTTCGTGATTTACTTGTCGGTCTGAATGTTTTCATGTGATTAAAATTATACGAAATCTATCTTATCTCCTTTCTTCAAGGTAACGACTGCCTTTTTGACGCCTGATACTACTCCACGACGACCGCGAACAAAGACGTTCTTGGCTGGTGAATTGATGATAGCAACACGCACAGGAGTAACTTTGTAGAGAGCTTTGACAGCATGAGCAATAGTATTTTTGTTTGCACTCTTTGCAACCTCGAATGTATATACTCCTGACTGACTCATCATACCTGACTTCTCAGTGATGCGTGGACGGAGGATAACACTTGCAACTGATGAAGGTGATGTTGTTGATACAACTGCTGGTACAGAAGTCTTCGCAACCTTTGGTGCTTTCTTCTCCACTGTCTTCTTTTGTGTTCCAAATAGAGCCATGATAGTAAATATTATTTAGAGACTTTCGAAGTCAGTGCTGATAATGAAGCCTCAGGATTGGTGATAATCAAATATGTCGCATTGAGGATTGAGACCGGATTGATGTTGCGGAACTCTTCGATCGATACGTTACCGAAGTTATTGAAACTCTTGGTAACTGCATCTGTTTTCTTGTCGAGAGCAATGATAGCTGCGTTCGACTTCTTGGTTGCGAGCTTCTCATATCCCTTGATACCTGCAAGTGCAGCGATAACTGTCTTTGCATCCTTTGCCTTTGGGGCAGTGAATGAAATCGAGTCAACGAAGAGGATCTGACCATCAGCAAACTTCTTTGAAAGAATCGTGAAGAGTGCCTTGGTGCGAACTTGCTTGTTGATCTTACGAGAATAGTTCTGTGTATTACGAGGACCGTGTGCGACACCTCCACCAACCCAGATAGGTGATCGAGTAGAACCGTGACGTGCACGACCGGTACCCTTTTGTTTCCATGGTTTCTTTCCACCACCACTTACTTCACCACGAGTCTTGGTGTGAGCGATGTTTGAACGTGAATTTGAGTTCATGAGACGGACAACTTCGTGGACGAGGTCGGCGTTCCATTTCAAGCCGAAAACTGCTTCTGGCAATGAAATCTTTCCAGCTCCGGTTCCCTTTTGATTGTAGAGTGTTGCTTCCATGATAGTTATTTGACTGAAACGACTTCCACTAATGTCCCACGTGTGCCTGGAATAGCTCCAGAAACATACATGATGTTCTCTTCTTGGTCAATGTGTGCGACCTTTAAGTTCTTGACCGTGATGCGATCACTACCCATGCGTCCCGCCATGCGCATTCCGACCGGAACGTGTGTACGAAGACCTCCTCCGATAGAACCTGGTTCACGTTCAGAGTGTTTCTGACCGTGAGAACGAGGACCTCCACCGAAACCGTGACGCTTGACCACACCCTGGAATCCTTTACCTTTTGAGATTGCACTGACGACGACCATGTCGCCGACTGCAAACTGTGAAAGTTCGAGCTTGTCACCTACTTTTGAAGTAGGGGCATCCATACGGAATTCACGAACTGATGCAAACGCACCAAGATCCTTGAAATGTCCTTTTTGTGGCTTTGCGATGCGTCCTGGATTGCGTGAACCTTCACCTATCTGGATAGCTTCGTAACCATCAACCTCTTTTGTGCGTACTTGAGTGACAATATTAGTACGTAGTTTTACAGCCGTAACCGGAATAGCGTGGCCTTCTGGCGTAAAAATCTGTGTCATATTCAGCTTTCTTCCTAGAATGTATTTCATGTTGGTATATATGATACGAATAACTATAGTGGCATGTGTATGTCACTCATATATTCGTATTTCAATAGGACTACATCATCTTTACGTCTATGTTCACTCCTGACGGCAAACTAAGGTTTGTGAGTGCCTCGATGACCTTTGGATTTGGGTTAATAATGTCGATCAAGCGCTTGTGAACTCTCATTTCGAACTGTTCACGTGAATTCTTGTCGATGAATGAAGAACGGTTGACAGTGTACTTCTTGATTTCTGTAGGAAGTGGAACTGGACCGTGAATCTCTGCCTCGTAACGAGCTGCGGTATCCATGATCTGCTTCAATGAAGCGTCGAGGATCTTGTGCTCATATGCTCTCACGCGGATGCGGAGATGAGGAGCTTCGCTCGCAACCTTGGCCTTGCGGGCACGTGGTGCTGTCTTTTTGGTTGTTTCTTTTGTTGTTGCCATACAGGGTATTGATTGCGAAGAAATGAATAATGACTATACGATAACCTTTGTGATAACTCCGGCACCAACTGTCTTGCCTCCTTCACGGACTGCAAAACGCATCTGAGCTTCGAGAGCAACTGGAGCAACGAGTTTAACTTTGAATGTTACGGTATCTCCTGGCATAACCATTTCAACCTTTTCAGCGAGAGTCACTTCACCAGTAACGTCTGTTGTACGGATATAGAACTGAGGCTTGTATCCTGTGAAGAATGGAGTGTGGCGACCACCTTCTTCTTTCTTCAATACGTATACTTCAGCTTCAAACTCTGTATGTGGCTTAACTGAGCCAGTCTTTGCGAGAACCTGACCACGAGAAACGTCATCCTTTGCAGTACCGCGGAGGAGGAGTCCTGCGTTGTCGCCGGCCATACCCTCTTTGAGCTGCTTGTTGAACATTTCGATACCAGTGATAGTAGTCTTGACAGTATCGCGGAAGCCGATGATTTCGACTTCTTCACCAACCTTGATCATACCGCGTTCGATACGACCAGTAACCACGGTTCCACGACCTTCGATAGAGAAAATATCTTCGATAGGCATGAGGAATGGCTTGTCGACTTCACGAACTGGCATAGGAATATATGAATCCAACGCATCCATGAGTTCACCGATCTTTGATGTCCATGCTGGATCACCTTCAAGAGCTTTGAGAGCTGAACCACGGATAACTGGAGCACCCTTTCCATCAAATCCATTCTTTGTGAGGAGTTCACGCACTTCTTCCTCAACAAGGTCAATAAGATCCTTTTCTGGAACTGCATCACACTTGTTCAAGAAAACGAGAACCTTTGGAACTCCGACTTGCTTTGCAAGAAGGATGTGTTCACGTGTCTGTGGCATAACACCATCAAGAGCAGAAACGACGAGAATAGCACCGTCCATCTGAGCGGCACCTGTAATCATGTTCTTGATATAGTCGGCGTGTCCTGGAGCGTCGATGTGAGCATAGTGACGCAATGGACTCTCGTATTCAACGTGAGCGAGAGAGATAGTAACGACCTTTGATGCATCACGAACGGTACCGCCCTTTGCGATATCTGTGTATGCCTTAACTTGAGCAAGACCCTTTGATGCTTGAACCGCGAGGATAGAAGCTGTCAAAGTTGTCTTACCGTGGTCGACGTGACCGATGGTACCGACGTTAACGTGCGGCTTTGTACGATTGAAATCTGATGCCATATGATTATTGTTTTAGTGCTTTGGTTCGTAATGCTTGGGCGTGATGTCCTTTGAAAAATCAGAGGACGACCAAACAACAAGAACCAAAGATAAAATTATTAATAGTTATTAAAACGCCTACAAAGGCGGATACGGACTAATCTAACACATGAATAAAATTTATGCAAATATGACTTCCTCCACCGAGGCCTACCCTTGGAAATACCATTCCGTAACCAAAAAACCACCAAATCATGAGAAATGGTGGTTTTCGTTTAAAATTAAATTAGTAATGTTTAGTGGAACAGTATTGCTTTGAGATTGTCTAATAGAGGACTTGTTATTGTCATACCCGTAAAAGATGAGTTTGTTTTTCCATAATTGATAGCATTAACTTGAAATACTCCGGAATTCACAGCCATACCTATGACGGAATATACCACCCCGAAGTTTTTTGTCTGTCCTGGTGCAATATAGAAATATGTTGCACCATCACCAGTTGTATTATCACTGGAGAAATTACTTGACCGAATACTCATTCCTGTCTGACTTATAAAACTAGATTGAATAGCCTGAGAAGAATCTTTTGAGATAAAGATAGGATCATTACCTCCAGTAACTGTAAAACTTATTGTGAACGACTGAGTTGTAGTGCCAGACTGCGATGAATTTATTCCACCGTATAATAATGACGTATTTGAGACTGAAACAATTTGAGGCTGTACACCCATCAAGACTTTTACCTGAACAATATTACTTGAAAGCTTGTCGCCTCCAGCACTAACAGAATTTATATACAAATCGTATTTATTACCAGCAATTAGATTTGTTGGTGCTGTACAATAAATCAAAGTGTTATCAATTTGAGTTATAGTACAAGGCATACCTCCGATAAATACACTGGCTGAATTATTATAACCAGCCAAGTTTGTTCCTTGTATTCCCACTTTACCACCTGCATCTATTTCAAAATTACCAGCAGCCATACCTGCTACATTTGTAATATTTGGTGTAGCAGATGTAACTGGCGGAGTAACCACAGAACATGAATTTAACTTCGCACGTGTTTCTGGTCCAACGAATCCAGTAGCTGGCATACCAACAGATGTCTGATACACTGCTACCGCTGCTTTTGTCTCTGCCCCAAAGTAACCTGCGGCGCCTCCTGGAATAGCAAATCCAAGTTTAATGAGTAATGTCTGAAGAGCAGTTACATCTGCACCCACACTTCCTATAGTAAGATTGTTATTAAATTGATAACACGTACCTGGTTGAGGAGGAGTGACAACTACAGGTGCATTCACCTGAAAACCGAACGTATTACTCTGACCTGTCGTACTATTTACGACATACAACGTATGGAATCCCGCTGAAGTAGTCGCAAGTATCCACGAAATACTTGTACCATGTACTTCATAATTAATAATACTTGTAGGAAGAGCACTTCCATCAATGAATACCGATGCCCCATTCAAACGTTTACCAGTAATAGTCATTCTATCTCCGATAGAGATCGGACTTATGACTCCGGTAATATATGGAGAAGTTTCTCCGACAATAGTAACAGCATCAGTTTTATTTTGTGGAGCAGTTATGACAACTGCTGAACCATCTGCATTGACGCCTGTATATGGATTACCGAGAAGGGCTTGGAGACTCGCGGTATAACTTCCTGCAAACATGATTTGAGGATTCATCTTTGAAGTCACGATCAAATGTGCATGCTTACCTGGTGCGATATACAATACTTTTCTACCGAACTGATCCACTCCTGTCTGTACATCACGATCTTCATGTCGTAACGGAGCAACAGAAATTAACTGACCATATGCGTAGTCATTGGTCGTATCGACAATCGTAATACTTGCAGAGTCTTGGTATAGAGCTATACCCTGTCTATTACCATCAATATTAATATCAAATGTTGCAGTAAGAGCTGATTCTTTGCGTGCAGAATCATATGACAAGCTAAGTGTTGGGTATCTTTCTACTCTCACTCTTGCATCAGTAGTCGTAGTATTTTGCGGTCTACCAAAAGCATTTGCAACACCCGCCACTTGAGATGCTGAATCAATAGGTGTCACAAAAACCATGGTTCTCATATCCGGTATCGAATATGCCATGATAGTGAGAGCAGTAAGAGCAAGAACGTGTGTGAGATGTTTTCCGAACATATATATTTTTTTAATTAAGAACGAATCTGATAAGCACATGATCATAGGTGCTCATTAGAACATTTGTAATGTCTCTACATAAAGAGAAAAGACACGCCTCGTATGAGGTCGCGCCTTGGGTAGTGGGTTTATTATAGCAACAATATGTAGTACTGCAAATATAGTTATCCACATGTAGCATGACGTAGGTGGAACCTGCGCAGATGTTACTATGGTACTCATGAAGAAAATATTCACTATACTCATATATATCTTCGCAGGAATAGGATTCATTCTCGTCATCGGATATATAGGTATACGACTCGGACTCACAAAGACTGCTGGTATTGTAGATACTCAACATGACTATTTTAAAAACCAACTCTTGAACACGATCACCACATCTAGTACAAATTGGATGAACACTGAAGAGTGGCAGACCCTGAAACAAGCGATAGTAAAAGATACAAATGTCATCAATAAAGTTTCAAAAGAAACGGGTGTTCCCTCACGCATCATTGTTGCTCCACTCGTCGTAGAGCAACTCCGACTTTTTTCTTCTGACCGTGAAGTATTCAAAAAAATATTTGCACCGCTTCAAATTCTTGGAATACAAAGTCAATTCTCGTGGGGAGTGATGGGCATCAAACAAGACACCGCTATTCAAGTGGAAACCAATCTCAGTAGTTCAACTTCACCGTGGTACCTCGGATCAACATACGCTCATCTTCTCGACTATCCAGCAACAACTACTGACCGAGATGCTGAACGTTTTGCTCGACTTACCGACTCTCATAATCGTTATTATTCATATCTCTATGGTGCTTTGAATATAAAAGAGATTGAAACACAATGGTCACACGCAGGAATTAATATCAACGACAATCCTGGAGTAATCGCAACACTCTACAATATCGGTTTTCAAAATTCACATCCTCATGCAAATCCCCTTTCCGGAGGAGCAGAAATTAATGTAGGTAATACCACATATAGTTTCGGAAGCTTGGCAGAAAGTTTCTATTACTCTTCTGAACTCCTTGATATATTTCCACGATAAATAGAAAAGGTCGGACCTAGTCCAACAACAAAAATCGCCCACCATGTTCTGGGGGCGATTTTTGTTTCTTGCTTCTTGTATCTTGGTTCTTGAATCCTGCCTTATTTTCTCTTCTCCACGATTTCTTTTTCAACGTTTGCTGGAACAACTTCATAGTGATCAAATTCCATCATGGCACTACCTTGACCTGAAGTCATAGAACGGAGCGCCGTGGTGTATCCGAACATTTCTGACAATGGAACCTTGGCATGAATAGCGATTGCCTGACCACGAGTCTCTGAACCTTCAACTTGTCCACGCTTTGAAGCAATAGAACCGTTGACGTCACCCATGTACTTGTCTGGACAGACAACTTCGAGTTTCATAATAGGTTCGAGAATAACTGGCTTTGCACGCTTTGCAGCATCCTGAAATGCCTGTGACGCAGCGATCTTGTAGGCGATTTCTGATGAGTCAACGTCGTGATATGAACCGAATGTAAGTTCACAAGAGACATTCACCATTTTGAATCCAGCGACGATACCACGATCAAGAGCTTCACGAACACCCTTTTCAACTGCAGGAATGAATTCGTTTGGAATCACACCTCCCTTGATGGAGTTAATGAATTCAAAATCATCGTAACGTTTAACGTTCTTTGGAATCTTTTCACCTTCAACGAGAGGTTCCATAGGTTTGAGGGTGAGACGAACGTGACCGTATTGACCCTTACCTCCTGTCTGCTTGATATATTTGTGTTCAGCTTCGGCAGTGTTCATGATGGTCTCACGATATGCCACCTGAGGTTCGCCAACATTTGCTTCAACACCGAATTCGCGTTTCATGCGATCAACCATGATTTCGAGGTGAAGTTCTCCCATTCCTGAAATGATCGTCTCTCCTGTTTCACCATTTGAGGTGATGCGGAATGTTGGATCTTCGTTACCGAGTTTCTTCAAAGCCATACCCATCTTTTCTTGATCGGCCTTGGTCTTTGGTTCGATACGGAGAGAAACCACAGGTTCCATGAATTTGATAACTTCGAGAATGATAGGGTTTGCTTCGTCACAGAATGTGTGTGAAGTGAGAGCATCTTTGAGACCGACAGCTGCAGCAATTTCGCCTGCAAAAACTTTCTTGACCTCTTCACGTTTGTCAGCTTGAAGGCGCACAATACGACCGAGACGTTCTTTTTTGCCGGTAGTTGCGTTGTAGATATATGTACCCGCTTCGATTGTTCCGGAATACACACGGAAGAATGTGAGCGCTCCAACGAATGGATCGTTTTGAAGCTTGAATGCGAGAGCTGAGAAAGGTTCCGCGTCATCAGCATGACGAAGGATTTCACCTCCTGTGTTTGGATCAATACCCTTGATCGCTGGCATATCAAGTGGTGATGGGAGATAGTCGACAACGGCATCGAGAACGAGTTGAACACCGACGTTCTTCAAGGC
>JBAWXC010000028.1:0-7823 GCA_037144235.1 Candidatus Tayloriibacteriota bacterium
ACGCTACATACAAGCCAAACAGTTCCTCGGACTCAAGTACACAACCCTCGAACTCAAGTTACCAAAGGACACCTTCAAGTCTCCACTTGCTATGGAGGTTTTCCTCAATTCACTTCACAACATTTCAGGAGAAAATTGGTTCTCTATGTACTGGAAAGGTGAGACACGCCCGTGGTATTCTCTCGAAATTATTTCCATTGAAGGTCAAGTGAAATTTTTCTTGTGGACAGAGGATAGACGCAAGACGGGTATCATTGCTGCACTCTACGGTCAATTTCCAGAAATAGAAGTTACTGAGCGTGAAGATTATACTCGTGGTATGCATTTTGATTCCAAGACCATGAAATTGTGGGTGGGTGAGTTTGTATTTACCAAAGACAATCACTATCCGATCAAGACATACGTGGATTATGGTCTCGATAAAGATCCGAAAGAAGAATTCAAAGTCGATCCTCTTGTCCCACAGATTGAATTCCTTGGTACTGTCCCTCCAAATCAACAGATCTGGATACAATATATTATTCGTGGACACAAAAAAGACCAACGTAAACCAGGACACCTCTTCAAAAAAGCTGATTTGTGGACTGAAGGTGCTCAAAAGGAAATTGATAAACTTCTCAAACGTGATCCAAAATCAAAAGTTGCTGGAGACATCAATCCTGATACTGGTTACGCAAAATTGCCCAGTTTTACTGATGGTGAACGAGACATTGTCAAAGCACTCGAACGTAGTATTTCAAAGATATCTTTTGATGTGGGTATCCGCGCACTCTATATCGCACCAAAGAGTACATTTGATACTCCATTTGGAGTTGGTGGTATCATTGCTAGTTTCAATCATTACAGACATGAGCATTTGAATGGTTTCAAGCCAAATGGTGATATATGGCATCCACAGCTCACATTCCCATGGCAAGATTATCGCGACATGAGACGCAACAAATATTCTAGAGAAGGTCTTGAAGCTTACAAGAGACGCTCCTTCTTTTATCCGCCGTACAATGATGGCAAGATTCTCGTCTTGAATACTGAAGAACTCGCAACTATATATCACTTCCCAGGATCAGTCGCAGCCACACCGACACTCGATCGCGTCCCTTCAAAGAAATCAGATGCACCTGCAAATCTGCCGGTATAATCTCCGTGTGCATATATACATCACTACTACATGGATACACACATGAATCTTTTCTGGATGAAATATAAAATAGTAATCAGCGCTATTATTTTTTTTATGCTCGGTTGTGGCATATTCATAGTGATTGGTTCAACAGCGCCATATAATTTTCCACATAACACTATCGTCACTATTCCAAAAAATATAGGAATTTCAGAAACCGCTCATATTCTCAAGAATCAAAATATTATTCGTTCCGAATTTTTATTCAAAGCATATACCGTGCTTCTCGGTGGTAAAGGAAATATAAAAGCAGGGGAATATCTCTTCGATCAGGCCCAATCCGTCTTGAAAGTAACACGTCGCATCATCACTGGTGCACAAGGTATGTCACGTATAAAAGTAACTATTCCAGAAGGGCTCAATTCAAAAGAAATATCAAAATTACTCACAAAAAATATCCCCGGATTTGCATCAAGTACATTTACGACAGTAGCAGCACCACTTGAAGGATATCTTTCACCTGATACCTATTATTTCTACACAAATGTGACACCACAGGAAGTTGTGGATACTATGAATACCGAGTATCAACAAAAAATACTTACCCTGCAGTCAGCTATCCGTTCTTTTATTGCGCAGACAGTATCTAGTAAATTAAAGATTGATGAACAGGATATCGTCACTCTCGCTTCAATCGTTGAAAAAGAAGCAACATCCATGACTGACCGTCAGATCGTAGCTGGTATTCTCTGGAAGCGACTCTCTATAGGAATGGCGCTCCAAGTAGATCCGCCATTTCACTATTTCCTCGGGAAAGACCTTTCTCAACTCACAACTGATGATCTCAAGAAAGAATCACCATACAATCTATATCTTCACACCGGTCTACCACCAACACCAATTGATAACCCAAGTTTAGATGCCATCATTGCGACTATCTCACCTACAAAGACAAATTATCTATTTTATCTTTCAGGAAAGGATGGTGTGATGCACTACGCAACGACATTTGAAGGGCATGTTGCGAATAAGCAGAAATATTTACAGTAAGTAGTTAGGTCTGACCTATATAAAAAATGAAAGCGGAGACCTTGGGAGGCTCCGCTTCTTGGAACTGACAGCTACGCGAGCATAGCTTTGACTGCGTGAATGAGATCCTCAAAATCAAGAGGTTTGTGGAGAATACAATCCACACTGAGATTCATTGCATGATCCCGCACTTCGTGGCTGACTGTTCCAGAGAACAGGGCAACCTTGGTCGGTTGAGGCAGTTGTTTTACTGCTTTGATCACCTCGAGACCTTCGAGATGATAGTTCCTACCGGCCAGTTTTTTTGCTGGCATGCTAAGGTCAGTGATAACCAGATCAAATGACTGACCCTGTAGTGTGGCGATCCCAGAGACTGCATCGTTCGCTGTGACCACCTCACAAGCCAGGTGAGACGAAAGAGCTTGTGTGATAACGAGTCTCAAGCCTTCGTCATCGTCGATAATTAATATTTTTTTCATAAAAAGAGCCGCGTTGTTGTTTTGGTTGAAAGTTATTTCCCTAAAACCCCATAATATGATATCCTATTTGTCATGAAAAGTCAAGAGTGTCAAGAGGTCCCAAAAATCAAGGTATATGTAGGCATGTCAGGCGGAGTTGATAGCTCGGTCTCTGCTTTGTTATTGAAACAAGCAGGCTACGATGTCACGGGGGTATTCATCAAAGTCTGGCAACCTGATTGGATAACATGCAACTGGAAAGAAGAACGTATTGAAGCCATGAGAGCTGCAGCTCATATTGGTATACCATTTGTTACTCTCGATCTTGTCCAAGAATACAAAACTGAAGTTATCGACTATATGATTGCTGAATATAAGGCAGGAAGAACACCGAATCCTGATGTGATGTGTAATCGTGAAGTAAAGTTTGGTGCATTTTGGCGTTGGGCATATGCACAAGGTGCTGATTTTGTTGCAACGGGACATTACGCACGAGTTGAGAAACATGCGCTCGATTCACTTCCTTCGGGACGCGCATCAAAGCCTGCTGGCTTTGTGCTATGCTCGCGCCGTCGCGCTGCGCAATGCCCCTCAGTAAATAAATCGAGCGCATGTTTCGACCTACTTACCGGTATAGACGCAAACAAAGATCAATCTTACTTTTTGTGGACACTCAACCAAAATGATCTTGAACATATCATGTTTCCTATTGGTCATCTCACCAAACCAGAAGTACGTGCACTCGCCAAGAAACACAAACTCCCGAATGCTGAAAAGAAAGACAGTCAAGGATTGTGTTTTATCGGTAAAATAGACGTCAAAGAATTCTTGTCACACTACATACATACTGAGAAAGGAAATGTCTTGAATGAAAAGGGTGAAATTATTGGTACACATGAAGGGGCACTTCTTCTTACTATCGGAGAGCGCCACGGATTTACTATTACCAAGAAGACACCACATGATACGCCCTATTATATTCTCCGAAAAGATATTGCGAATAATACAATCATCGTGGGACAAAAGATTTCCGAAACACGTTCATCTGCCACAGGAACACAAAAAATAAATCTTGAACGCGTCAATTGGACTGGTCTTATTCCTGCAATCGGTTCAAAACTACAAGCACGAACACGATATCGCCAACCATTACAAGGTATTACGATTCTCTCAATCAACGAAGATACCGTTGTCGTCGAGTGCGAACACGTACAAGATGTAGTTGCACCTGGTCAGTCACTTGTAATCTACAACGGTGAGCAATGCATCGGAGGAGGTATCATCTCTTAGTTGCACATATGCTACCTACGCATGGTATACTTGTCGCATGAATCATCTCGTCACTATCACCAAATCTGATGGTACCAAAGAATTATTCGAAGAAGAGAAATTAGTCAGTTCACTCAAACGTGTAGGGGCATCCGAAGATGCGATTTCTGCAGTAGTTGATGAAGTAGAAAAGAGAATCAATAGTGGTATGAGTACTGCTGATATATATCGCATGGCTTTTCTTTTGTTACGCAAGCATGCATCTCATGTCGCTACCCGTTATTCCGTGAGACGTGCTCTTGCCGAACTCGGTCCTGACGGTTTTCCATTTGAGAAATTTGTCGCTCGTATATTCCAGTCTCGTGGATACGAAACTCTCACCGATCAACAGGTTATGGGGGTATGTATTTCGCATGAAATAGATGTGGTCGCATGGAAAGACACCACTCTTGCTATGGTTGAAGCAAAATTTCACAATGAATTTGATCTCAAATCAGATGTCAAAGTAGCACTGTACGTAAAGTCTCGTTTCGATGATATTGCTCAAAATATATTCAAGTACGGTGGCGTAGAACGAAAACTTACTGAAAGATATTTGTTCACCAATACCAAGTTTACTGACCAGGCGATCAAGTACGGTGTATGTAACGGTTTATCTATGGTTGGTTGGAATTATCCTGAAAAGGGAAATCTTCACCAGATTATCGAAGAGAATAAGCTCCATCCTATAACCTGTATCACTCGACTCACACACAATCAAAAACGTGACCTCGTTGGTCGGGGCATCATTATTTGTAGTGATGCTATTGCACATCCAGAGATTGTTGCATCTATTGGTCTCAAAGATGTAGAAGTCCAAGCAATTCTTGCAGAGGCACAAGCGATCATTGCAGTTCCTTCGCATGACTAGTTCTGGTTATGCTAAAATAGCCTAATGATTATATTCCTCAACGGATCAATTAATGCGGGTAAATCTACTATTGCCAAAATTTTGGCTCATAAAATTCCTAATACTGCACTACTAGAAATTGATGTTCTTCATGCCATGATTGAATGGATGCCTATTGATCAAGCAGTTCCAATTAATTTGGAAAATGCAATCTCAGTCATTCGCAACTTCTATAACAATGGATTTGATGTGATTGTGCCTTATCCTCTATCACAGAAGAACTATGAATATGTAATTTCAAAATTAAAAAGTATTGATACAAAACTATATTTCTTTACTCTCGCTCCAAAAATCGAGAAAGCATTGACCAATCGAGGAGCGCGTGAACTCAATGATTGGGAAAAGGAGCGGATAAGTCATCATTATGCTTCAGGTATCACAACTCCATCTTTTGGAATTATAATCGATAATTCTGAATTGACTCCTGATGAGACAGCTAAATTTATTTTAGATAATATTGCTCAATAATATGAATTACAATCTTGATTTAAATGATCGACCGTTTAAGGCAATAAAAGCTGGTACAAAAAAGATTGAAACTAGAGTTCCAACAAGTTGGGATGTTACTCCTTATCATAAGTTGCAAACAGGAGATAATTTAACTTTTACAAATAATTCAACAAATGAGATTATGAAAGTGAGTATTTTGGGAATTAGAAATTATCCAGATGTTAGATCAATGCTTGAAGCAGAAGGAACTAGAAATACGTTATCTTCAGGATTGAACATTAATGAGGCGATTGAAAGATATAATACAGTTTTTGAAGAGTATAAAGAAAATATACCAAAATACGGAATTTATGCTATTGAAGTAAAGCTGATCTAGTAACGAAAATGAATTTGATTTTATTTTGATATGAAAAAAACTGAACAGATGCAAAAAATTCATGATGAGATTGTAAAACTCAAAAAATCTCCCCTGTATACATATCGTACTGAGAATAATTTCCTGCCAGTTATTGGTGAAGGGAGTATAGATGCATCTATTATGTTCGTCGGTGAAGCACCTGGAAAAAATGAAGCAAAAACGGGTAAACCATTTTGTGGTACCGCAGGAAAAGTGCTTGATGCGCTTCTTGCGTATATAAAAATTAATCGTGAGTCCATATACATCACGAACATCGTCAAAGATCGTCCACCGGAAAATCGTGACCCCACGCCACAAGAAATAAAAATATATGGACCATTCTTGGATAGACAAGTTGAGATTATGAAACCACGTGTCATTGTTGCCCTCGGTCGCTACGCTATGGGATATATCATGGAACGATTTGGTATCGGTGAACAGCTACAACCTATCAGTGAAGCTCATGGGAAGGTCTACAAAGCACAGACAACCTATGGTACTGTAGATATTGTCACGTTGTATCATCCGTGTGTAGCTGTCTACAATCCAAAAAATCTTCCTACACTCAAAAAAGATATTAAGATACTAAAAAAGTATGTCTAAGAAATCATCACAAACAAAAAAAGTTCCTACATTCAAGTCTGCTGCAGCGTTGCTTGAGTACCTCAATACTACTCATATCCGTCTTCATAAAACATACGAGGATTATTTTTGGCTTTCATATATGGGTGATCACAGTGTTGATGATGCCATGAATCGAGCACAGCAAGCTCGTGATGCCTTTCGTGCTGATACAACACTCAAATCTGAAGTTGAGCGCTTCATAAAAATATCAAAGGGTAAAATAAAAACACGTCTGCAGATCTGGAAACATTTCTTTGATCTCTATTACACACCACCAGAAGCAGTGGCTATCAAAGAACGGGTTATCAAACTTGAAGCAAAAATAGCCCAGATTCGAGCCACACGAAAAGAAGGTTACTACGAACCTGATCTCGGTCAATTTGTCGAAGCGTCTGAAAACAAAATGCGCACCATGATGCGTACACATCCTGATGAAAAAGTAAGAAAAGCCTGTTTTGATGCAGTTGAAAAACTTCCACTCGATTATCTTGATATCTATGTTGAGATTGTGAAAGGAAGAAATGAATTTGCTCACGTACTTGGCTATGAAGACTATTATGCTTACAAAGCACGTATTGATGAGGATATGACCAAGAAAGAGCTTTTTTCTATTTTTGAAAAGATATACGACAAAACAAAATATGCCTTCGACGATATTCGTATTCTAGAAAAAAAGAAGGAAGGACTTCGTGAACCATGGAATTTTGGATACATGATGAGTGGTAGTTTTGTGGCTGAAGAAGATCCATATTTCAGATTCGAAAATGTTCTCTCGTACTGGGGACGATCATGTGCTGCGCTGGGTATTGGATTCAATGGTGGTACAGTCACGCTCGATCTTCTCGATAGAAAGGGGAAGCATAACAATGGTTTTTGCCACTATCCTGATTTGGTTCATTACAAGAATGATAGACGTATACCTGGATCAAGTAACTTTTCTTCGAACGCCGTTCCTGGTCAAATGGGTTCAGGTGTAGAAGGTATTCATACGGTATTCCATGAAGGTGGACATGCTGCTGACAGACTCAATTCTCTTCAAGAGGAAACGTGTATCAATACAGAATATCCACCATCATCAGTTTCGAGTGCGGAGACACATAGTATGTTCATGGATACAATTTCAAGCAGTATCGAATGGCGTACACGATATGCAAAAAATGCACAAGGCGACTCATATCCATTTGAATTGTACGAACGGAAAGTCAAAGCGCTACACGCACTCATGCCACTCGATATGATGGGTATTTCATTTATTGTATTTTTTGAAAAAGAAATCTATGAATGTAAAGATCTTACTTCTGAAAAGGTGCTCGAAATTGCACGTGCAAATTTCAAAAGATTTTTTGATCGTTCCTCTGATTCTATCTGGGCACTCAATGTTTCTCATATATATTCATGGGAAACATCAGGATATTATCATGGCTACGGTATTGCACAGCTCGTCGTGGCACAGTGGCGTGAATATTTCTTTAAGAAGTATGGGTATATCATCGACAATCCAAAGGTAGGCAAAGAAATGACGAGGAA
>JBAWXC010000029.1:0-7553 GCA_037144235.1 Candidatus Tayloriibacteriota bacterium
CATCAGACCATGCTCGCTAGGTGCACATTTACGTAGGTGCGACCTACGTAGGTTCAGTACAATTTTATCAAAAATTCATCAGGATTTTATCCTATAGTGATATCTTTATTACGCAGGTCGCACCTACGTACGTAAACTCAATGCCATTCATACCAAACGAACATTATCATGTATATAATCGAGGGGCTCACAAAGCGCCTATATTTCTCGATAAAAGTGATTATCGCAGATTTGTCGAGTTGTTGTACGTAAAAAATGACACACGCAGGTGCGACCTGCGTACGATCAAACCCACTGACATGTTCAACCATGAACGCAAAACTTTAACAACTATCATTTCGTATTGTCTCATGCCCAACCATTTTCATCTAATCCTAAAAGAAGAAACTTCAGGCGGTATACATCGTTTTATCCATAGTCTGTGCACCTCATATTCAATGTATTACAACAATAAATATGATCATTCAGGGACTATATTTCAAGGAGCGTGCAAATCGAAACATATAGATACTGATGATTATCTTCGATACGTAATTCAATATGTCCACTTGAACCCATTTGGTATAGAGGAACCTGAAATGAATAGACTTACAAAATCTGAACACTACGATGAAGCTGTTGCTTATTCAAAGAACTATGAGTATTCGAGTTACAAGGATTATCTTGGTATAGATAGACCACAGCGAAGTATTGTTACGATCATCACGTAGGTCGCACCTGCGTTTACGCAGGTGCGACCTACGTAAAATAACTATCACAAACAAAAAACCACCCAAAGGTGGTTTTTTGAAATCCAAATTTATAACAAATACTATGGGCAAGCTGTGAGTGTACTTGTAGCAGCACCAGAAGCTGTAAGTGCATTAGAATTTCCAGTTGAATCCATACAGAAATATCTTTGTCCACTTTGAGATGGTAGACCTCCGTAAATGACATACTTGGTTGGAACTGTTCCATTGGTCACGTATACGACATGGAAAGTACCTCCATTAGTACTTGTTGCATCAGTAATAACCTGTGCAAGCTTTCCTCCTGCAGCAGCATCAGCAGTCAACAACAATTGTAAACCTCCTGTATAAGTTCCTGCAGTAGCAGTAAATCCTGTCAAGGCACCTGAGTAATCACTTCCGTTTGAGAGGCTTTCCATAACAGTTCGAGCCTGACTAACTGCTGAAATAATATGTGTATCCTTACCTTTGTTACGTGCTGAGTTAAGAGAAACCAAGACAACTGAACTCAAGATACCAATAATTGCGATAACGACGAGCAATTCAATGAGGGTGAAACCTGCTACTTTGTTATGTAAATTCTTTTTCATAATATAAAGTTACTAATAAATAATAAACTGTTGATAATGACTAACCCGCATTAAAGAGTTAATGGACTTATTATATCACCTTCTCAGAAAAGTCCAATCAACCCGCAATGTGGATAACCCAAACTACTGACCACTCGCAATATTGTATATAGGAATAAGCACAGAAGCGAGCAATACAGCCACACCTCCTCCCAACATCACAATCATGAGTGGTTCGATCAAGGAAACGAGGGATTCGACAGCTGTAGCAACTTCACGACTATAGAAGCGTGCCACGGTCTTCAAGATGGTACCCACCTCACCTGTTTCTTCACCCACTTTCATCATCTGTGTCATGATACCCGGCATTTCATTGGGATTGTTTGAGAGTGACTCTGACAAGGTCTTACCTCCTTTGACTGCCTCTACCGCATCATGGAGAATACCTTCATAAACCTTGTTATTGATGACATTTGAGGTGAGCTCGAGGGCACGAACCATAGGAATACCTGATGCGAGCATAGTTGCCATATTGTCAGAGAAACGTGCAAGGTAGAGTTTGCGATACAAACTACTGACATATGGTATGACGAGTTTGAATTGGTCATAAGCGAGTCTACCTGGAGGTGTACGCACAAAACGGATCACAAAGAATCCAACAACCATCAAACCAACCAAGAGCACAAATCCATAACTCACTAGGAAATTACTGATACCAAGAATGAATTTTGTATACGATGGAATATCTTGACCTGACTGAACCAAAATATCACTAATCTTTGGAATAACCATCGTGAACATAAGGATCATCACCACCACGAATGTAACGACGATGAACGCTGGATATATGAGAGCACCTTTGACTTTTGATGACAATTCGTAGGTACGATCGAGATAATCTGCAAGATACTGGAATGTTTCATCGAGCTTTCCTGACTCTTCACCGGCCTTGACCATACTGACATAGAAATCTCCGAAGATCTTGGGATGTTTGGTGAGTGCTGCAGAAATAGAACTTCCACTCTGGAGATCATCAGCGATTACTTCGAGTTTACTACCGAGAACTTTGTTTTCGGTTTCATTTGCCAAGAGACGGAAGATGCGGAGTGCAGAAACTTGTGCTTCAAACAATGTTGCCAACTGACGTGATAAGATCACCACATCTCGTGTTGAAACACGGTCAAAGATAGCAATATTCTTTGAGAACATTGATCCTCCCTGTCCTGCTTCTTTGATAGTCGTAAGGACGAGACCACGGCGCTGCAAAGAAGAAATAGCAACTTCTACATTGACCGCATCAATAGATCCGTTTTTCTTTGCTCCTGTCTCGTCGAGTGCTTCGTAGTTAAATAGCATAGGTATATATTATATCAGTCTTTCGAGCGTCTTTGGGTTCTGAGAGTGCATATATGCACTTTCGACCGTGATCTCACCGGCGCGCACCAATTCTGCGAGTGAACGTTCCATATCGATCATGCCTTCTTGTGAAGAGGTTTCAATAACTGTATTGATCTCATGAATACGCTTTTCGCGGATAAGGTTAGAGACGGCATTGTTGTTGATAAGAAGTTCATATGCAGGAATGAGACCACCAGAAATACGAGGGATCAGACGTTGTGAGAATATACCTGTAAGTGATCCAGCGAGTTGAACACGGATCTGATCTTGTTGACTTGGCGGGAATGAATCGATAATACGGTTGATCGTTTGAGCAGCGTTGTTGGTATGGAGTGTCGAGAAGATCATGTGACCTGTCTCAGCTGCAGTCACTGCAGTCGCAATCGTATCTGTATCGCGCATTTCTCCCACCATACACACGTCAATATCCTGACGGAACATAGCAATCAATGCATCATGGAAACTCGGTGTATCGATGCGGACTTCACGTTGATCGATCATGGACTTCTTTGATTCGAAGATATACTCAACTGGATCTTCGATCGTGAGGATATGAGATGAACGAGTTTGATTGATCATTTCAATCATAGTCGCAAGTGTGGTGGTCTTGCCGTTACCGATCGGACCAACGACCAAGAAGAATCCTTGTGCTTTACGAGTAAATGTTTCGAGAATTGGAGGAAGTCCGAGTTCAGCAAGTGTACGAATGGCCTTGGGGATGAAGCGGAGTGCAATAGAGAGAGATTCTTGGTGATAGTACGCATTTCCACGGAAGCGTGCATTGGTGAGAGTGTATGAAAAATCAGCAGTATGTTCCTTTTTAAGAATTTCTTTGGCTGTTGGATTGAGGAGTACACTAACAAATCCTTCGAGATCTTGTGTGGTCAATACTGCTCGCTTGACCAAAGGGATCAAACTTCCTGACACACGAATGACTGGTGAACGACCAACAGAAAGATGCAGATCCGACGCTCCTTCTTTGAGGAGAAGATTTACCAAATCTTCAATTTCTTTTGTGTAGTCCATATATTATGATTTTTTACTTGCAACGATCTTTTCGACTTCTGTTAATACTTCTGAAGGAATAGTAGTGGCTTTGACGATATATCCATCAACGTTGAGTTTCTTTGCGCGAGCAATATCATCAGACGTACCCTGGTTAGTAAGCATTATGATTACGCTTTTTGGAATGAGTCCTGCGGTACGAATCGCTTCGACGAGTGACAAACCGTCCATACCCGGCATCACAATATCAGAAAGAAGTATATCGGGTGTATACCCTTCTTTGATCATCTTGAGTGCACCGTCAGTCGTATCAGATGTTTTGACTTGATAACCGGCTTTGTTGAACTTGAGCGCATACATGTCGAGCAAGAAACGATCGTCATCGATACATAAAATACTTTTTGAAATAGTGTCAGTCATGTGATTAGTATACTAGAGTTTGGTAACCTCCTCAATCGGAATAACTTTTTGGCACGCTTTAACGATAGCGTCATTTTTGAGAGTGAGCATACCTTTGCCACGGACTATCTTCATAATCTCGGTCTCTGTCGGTGTAGTGAGGATAGCTCGCTCAATATCCTTATCCATTTTAAACATTTCAAAGACTGCCATACGTCCTCGAGTTCCCTTCGGACATTCAGGAG
Organism: Candidatus Tayloriibacteriota bacterium; assembly: GCA_037144235.1. Lineage (GTDB taxonomy): Bacteria > Patescibacteriota > Minisyncoccia > Phycocordibacterales > PALSA-1337 > C7867-002. Next base: position 4,345 of record JBAWXC010000029.1, read on the forward strand.
TTGGTTTGATCTTGTAGACTGTATCCGCGATAGGGATATTCTTGCGATATTGCTCTGGCAAGTCTACCAATTCACGGTCAAACATAGCCTTGATAGTGTCATCGACAGGTACAAGTTCTCCACTGTTGGGACACATGATACTGACGAGACGCTGAGCGACGGCAAGAATGAGTGTCGGTGCAATCAAATATGGATCAACTCCCATGTCGATAAGGCGAGGAATCACACCTGCAGCGTTGTTGGTGTGGAGTGTCGAGAACACCAAGTGACCAGTAAGTGCCGCTTGCACTGCAAGCTGTGCGGTTTCCTTGTCGCGGATTTCTCCCACCATGATAATATCTGGATCCTGACGGAGGGTGGTACGCAATCCAGTTGCAAAGGTATACCCAATTTCTGGACGAACCTGAGATTGACTCACACCTTCGATAGAATATTCAACTGGATCTTCGAGGGAGAGAACGTTGTACTTCTCGCGATCGATTTCACTCAGCAATGAATACAATGTCGTAGATTTTCCTGAACCTGTCGGACCTGTAATAAGGATCATGCCGTATGGTTTGTTGATAGCTTCACGGAGCATAGCGACATTTTCTGCAGACAAACCGAGCTGGTCGATTGTACGTACACCTTTGGCTTGATCCAAGATACGCATTTCGACTTTCTCACCATAGTATGACGGGAATGTAGAGACGCGGAAATCAATACGACGTCCATCAATACGTGCTGAGAAACGACCGTCTTGAGGCTTGCGCTTCTCGTCAAGACGCATATTTGAAAGCACTTTGATGCGCGCTACAACTGCAGAATGAACCTGTGATGGTAGTACCAAACTGGTATTAAGCTCGCCGTCGACACGGAAACGTACGCGAACTTTGTCACGCATATGTTCGATATGCACGTCAGATGCATCTCCTTCGACTGCATAACGGACAATCGTCGCCACAATCTTGACCACCGGTGCATCTTCGACGATCAAAGATTCATTTTTTGATCCTGAAGTCTCTTTGACCGCTTGTGCTTGTGCCGCCAATTCTTCTTTACTCAATGTCTCCCCTGGCTCAACTGAGAGCTCAGTTTCGAGTTCAGAAAGCGCTTTTGAAACTTCTCCAGTAATACCCTTGTATGCCTCGATCACTTTGTCGAAATCTTCGTGCGTAATCAAAAAGACTTTGTAGGGAATATTTTTCTTGGCAGCAAGGAAGTTGAGTGCATCACGAGCTTCCATATTATCAGGATCAACAACGCCTACTTCGAGCACACCATCTTTGAGACCAATCGGCGCAAAATGGTAGTGAACAGCTGATTCTTCGGGAATATAGTCGAGCACATCAAATGGAATTGCTTTGTCTGCGATTGTACGAACAGGAATATTAAGAAACTCTCCACGTGCAACAACAATATCTTCTGGTTTTACTCCACGAGAAATGAGTGCTTCATCGAGAGTTGCACCTGAGCCAGTTTGTTTGCGAATCTCACGAACATCATCCTTTGAGATCAGCTTTTTTTGTAAAAGAATATCGATAACTGACATAGTATTTATTTTTTCTGAAGAAGATTCGGATCACCTGCAAATGGAGCAAACGGATTGGCACGACCAATATTCTGAGGAGGAATAGTGATCGAGAAATCATGCAAACTAAGGTATGCCTTATCCGTAAAGAGTTTGGTATCTATCTGAAGTGAACGGACTTGATTGAGGAGACCGAGCACTTGAGAACCGAGAACACCCGTTGCATCAGTGCCACTGACTTGAAGAGAACCAGCGCTCGATGATGCACTTCCTGACCACCAGAAATACCCTCCTCCTGCCACCGCAATGATGACGACGATCCAAATCCATGTTTTTGAAGATGATTGAGTATTCATAGAATTATTGGCGGAGCCAGTAGGTTTTGAGTTCGACTGAATAATCGTACTTATCTGTGTTGTTGGCAGAAAGGGTCAAATGTGTCACATCCATGATACGGAGATTTGATTCGAGATCTTGCAAGAAAGCGGTGAAATCAGCGTATGATGCTGTTGCACTAAATGAGACGTCAACCGTATCAACTGTTGGGTTTGAAATACTATTTTGGAGACTTGCTGACTGACTCTGAAATGCTGTTGATGCCGACTGTTTTGATTTACTATCGCCTGATACACTGGCCTTTACGTTCTTGATCGGAATATTATGTTGTAATGCAATATTGTTGAGTTCAATCACCAAGCGGATATTATCGACAGTGCTTGGAATCATCTTTGCGATACGATCTTTGTCATCTTGTGAGAGATTGTTGTAATCCGTACGAACTTTGTCACGGAATTTGATAAGTTGAGCTGCATTGTCGAGAGCAGATATATACTGATCATTTTGTGCTTGAATAGATTTGACCACGTCAATCTCACCTTTCGTATATGTGAAATACAAACCAATGGCGAGAACTATGAGGATGAGTGCAGTAATGTTTCTATTCATATAATTATTGAGTTTGAGGGGACGTCGTACCGTTCAATGATGTGGTGTACAACAAACTTGCTGGATCGATCGTTGCACTGAAGCCAAATGAAACGGTCGGTGTGCTTGCATCGAGTGTTGGATCTGAAAGAATTGGATTCTTGACAACTTTGCGCAAGCCGATCGTCTCGAGTTGACCAAGTACATCAGACTGGAATGCAACCACACTCAAATTCTTGCCATATCCATGCATACTAATCTTGATACCAGAGTCAGTTGAATTTGCTTGAGGCACACTGACATCGAGATTAAGGAAGCGGACTGGTTCAGTTGTTAGAAGAGAAATGATATGAAACACCTGTGAAAGTGCAACGTGCTTGGTGATAAGTGTACGCGCAGCATCAATCTGTACTTTGGTTTGTTTCAATTGTTCGATCAAATCTAGGTTGAACTGTTTTTGACGTTCAACGAGTTGTTGATTGTAGGTGACTTGTGCAGTCTTGAGATATTGTTCCCATCCATATGCACCTCCGGCTGCTGCAATAGATACCACAAAGAGAACAACCGCAATTGTCATGAATAAACTAGCGGTACCATGATGTCGCGCAGGAGCACCAACTCCTCCGGTAAATGATTTCTTGGGTATGAATGACGTTTGGAATTTTGTTTCCATATATATTCCCTCTAAGTATACCAGATTCTATACAATAAGGGCTGTGTATAACCTCACTTATGACAAATCAGCAAGGGTACGGAGAGCTGCACCGATAGCAAC
>JBAWXC010000030.1:0-7550 GCA_037144235.1 Candidatus Tayloriibacteriota bacterium
TGGCAAGTCACTCGGCTTTTCTCTCTGGAATCTCCAGGATCGCGGTCGTCTCTTCATCGGTCCTGCTGTTGAAGTCTACGAGGGCATGGTTGTCGGAGATACTTCCAAGGGTGATGATATGGATGTGAACCCATGTAAGGGCAAAGCTATGTCTAACATGCGTTCTTCTGGAAAAGATGAGGCACTGATGCTCGTTCCCCCATTTGAACTCAGTATCGAACGCGGTGTTGAACTCATGCGTGAAGATGAATATCTCGAAATCACCCCCAAGAATGTCCGTCTCCGCAAGAAATTCCTTACAGACTTGGATAGAGCAAAGTCACGAAGATCAGATCTCAAATAATAAAAAACTGCCTCACTCGGGGCAGTTTTTATTTTCTATATATCTTCGTCCTTTTGATACCAAGCGCAAAACCTCCAACCCCAGCATCTTTCCCCATCCTATCTGCCAGTGACCTCATATATGTTCCACTCGAGCACTTCACACGAATTTTGATTACAGGAAATGATTGATTACTATCCAAACTCGCACACACTTCATTCCATCTCGAGATTATTTCTTGTTGTCTAAAATCTCCTTTCACCAACGCAATGTTATGCATTATTCGCTCTTTCAAATCCGTAACAGCAATTTTTTCTTGTCCAAGAATCTCTATCTCATAAATCTCAACTTCTTTTGAAGGCATCTCTTCTGGCAATTCATTCCTGCGAGAAAGTGTATGCAATTGGACACCGTCTACTGTTTTTGAAGAGTACGCGGGGTATGGTTGAGTGAATTTGCCGAGATATTCTTGCACAGGTCGCACCTGCGCATGCGTTACCTGCGTAGGTGCGACCTGTGCAAGTCCCAATACATCATGTGTATCCGTTGAAATACCGAATAATACTTCAACCTCATATTCTTTATCAAAACCCAAATATTTCTCTTTGTTTTTACATTCATCGCCAATCAAAATGATCAATTCTCCCTCAGCAAGTGGATCCAAACGACCCGCATACGTCATCGGTACGTCTTTTGAATATGAATGTTCGGCTCGAAAACGCTCCAAAGCTTCAAGTGGAGTCTCGCCTAGTTGTTTCGTAATAATAACTTTTGATTTCATTATTCTCATAACTCTATAGTATACTTTCAGAGTCGACTAACCTCGACTGGTGGAGCTATCGAGAATATTCATTCTCGATCAATATATCACTGGTAACACAAGACCCTTCCAGGGGTTTTTGTGTTTTTGGTGAAAATACTGCTACAATGTATCACATGTCAGAAAACAAACAAAAAAAGCTCTCAACTGAGGCCTACAAAGGTGTCCGTGATTTCTTTCCAGCCGATATGGCTATCGAAAAGAAGATTTTTGATATCTGGAGAACAGTATCCGAAAAGTATGGTTACCAAGAATACGGCGCCTCCGTTCTCGAACCAGCCGAACTCTATCGCGCCAAATCAGGTGAAGAACTCATCAATGAACAGACTTACACATTTACCGATCGAGGGGATCGTGAAGTCACTCTTCGTCCCGAAATGACACCGACACTCGCACGCATGGTTGCAGCTCGCAAACGTGAACTTCCTTTTCCTATACGTTGGTATTCTATCCCCAACCTCTTCCGTTACGAACAACCTCAGCGTGGCCGCGTTCGTGAACATTGGCAACTCAACGTCGATATCTTCGGCGTAGAATCTATCGCAGCAGAGATCGAGACGATCAATATCGCTTCTGATATCGTCCGTGCATATGGCCTCAAGGATACCGATTTCGAAATTCGCATCAACAATCGCAAGATCATGAATTACATCACTCGTGATGTTTTTGGCTTGAATGAAGAAGCTGCCTACACACTTTCAAAACTCATCGACAAAAAAGACAAACTCAAACCTGAAGCGTTTGAAGCAGGTGCCCAAGAATTACTCAAAGACAAGACACGCGAATTTCTCACACTTCTCAATTCCAAGAATTTCGAAGAATTTGTATCGCATCTCCCACAGACACCTGAAGAACATGTTGGTCTCCAAGAAATTCGCTCGGTGATCGACGGTCTTGCACAACTCGGTATTACCAATGCGCGCTTTGATCAAACATTGATGCGTGGTTTTGATTATTACACTGGTATTGTGTTTGAAGTATTTGATCTCAATCCTATCAATCGTCGCGCTGTATTTGGTGGTGGACGTTATGATGACCTCCTCTCGCTCTTTGGTAACGACAAAGTACCTGCAGTCGGCTTTGGTACTGGTGATGTGATCGCGCGTGACTTGATGGAAACATACAATACGCTCCCCGCTATTCCTGCGATTGCAGATATCAATCTCTGCGTTGTCGGTGAACAAAATGTTTCATATGCACTCGCGGTCGCACAACGATTACGTGCAATGGGTGTCCGTATCGCCGTAGATCTTTCAAACAAGAAGATTGGTGATCAAATCAAGAATGCTGACAAGCGTGGCATTCCATACATAATCTGTATTGGTGACGAAGAAGTAAAGACTGGTATATTCAAACTCAAAAATCTTGCTCGTGGCGAGACAGTAGAAGTCACCGAGGGAGCTATTTCTCAAGATCTCATCTCAAAATAACCGAGTGACATTCTCATACAATGAGACGTATATGGTATAATTCCCTGTACTATCATTTAATATACACTCATGGATCCAAAACCAACTAGTTCCGGCATTACTATTCCTGGCGCAATCATCATTGCCGCAGCCATCATTGCTATGGCGCTTATCTATATATTGCGACCTGTATCACCAGCTCCTGTAGCAGCTATTCAACCTGCAAATAATATACAACTATCTCCAATTGTGGCTGATGAACATATCTTCGGCAATCCAAGTGCACCGATCAAGATCGTAGAGTTCTCAGATCCTTCATGCCCATACTGCAAATCATTCAATCCGACCATGACTGATATTATGACTACATATGGCCCCAGTGGAAATGTTGCCTGGGTGTATCGTCATTTCCCTTTGGATGCGATACACAAGAATGCTCGTCATGAAGCTCAGGCACTCGAATGTGCATCATCACTTGGTGGCAATACCAAATTCTGGGCATTTGAAAAGATGCTCTATGACAAGACCCCTTCTGTAACCGGAGAAACTCCTGATGGTCTCGACCAGAAACAACTTCCTGTATTTGCCAAAGCAATTGGTCTTGACGAAGTTGCCTTCAATGATTGTCTTGCAAGTAATTCATTCAAAGACAAGATACAAGCTCAGTCACTCGATGGTATCAACGCTGGAGTCAATGGAACCCCAACAAGTTTCATCGTCCTTGCACAACCAGCAGGGGCTACGATTGATTCTACAATCTCACAACTTCTCCTCACCTATCGTATTCCAAAAGATATGCTCTATATGAGTGACGACAAAAAAGTCATTGCTCTGACAGGTGCATTACCTGAAGCACTTATCAAGACTATTCTCGATGCGGTGATCGCCGGTCTACCTACAAAATAATAAAGACGCTGCAAGGTCTTCATTCCACACCATTCGCACGATGTATACGTGCAAGAATCTTGTGCAATCTTGCAACTCCACACTGAATCAATCAAAAATTGCATTTCAGTTTTAACACGTTCAACATCCGCATGTTCTATCGGCACTGTCACTGTAGGACAGCGTCCTTTTGAATCAGGAGAAACGAATACGAGTGACGGTGTAACGCGCTTTGTCTTCCAGCGACTATCACCTGAAACCAACATGTAATAGAAGATAAGCTGACGGAAATATCCCCCATCATCTGATTTTGTTTCACCCTTTATTGCAGGAATGGACATAGCCTGCTTGGTCTTGTAATCAAATACAAGCACTTCATTGCCGAGGTCAACGACTGCATCAAGTTTTCCGTGAATAGGAACTGTAATAATCGTATCTTCATATGTTCCCTTGTATTGATTTTCAACCCATGACTCGGTATGTGTAGGAACTGTTCCATTTAAGCCAAAATGATGTTCGAGGGCACGCGCAACTACGGGAATATCTTCAAGTAATTTCTTCTGTGCGGATTCTTTTTCTGCTTTTGATAACAAAGAATTTTCAAAAAATGTAGTGATGCTTTGGGTCATAGATGCACTCATTTCTTCTACAGTCTTCAGGTGTGCCTGCCATACATGAGATATAGATTCGTGCATTGCCGTACCTTTTTCGGCAGAAATTGAAGGTGCTTGTGGTAATTTGAGTATACTGTTGTACAAAAACTTACTTGGACATTCCAAGAAATTGTTGAGAGCTGTAACTGAAAGTCCTTTTTTAAGAAGTGTATCTTTTGCAAGATCTACCAATGCTCTACTTTTTTCAGCGGAAGCAGTATGACGATTGGATGATTGTTCTGTATGTGAATCAACATATACATCCTCGATAGCTGCTTTTTTGAGAAATACGATATGTACCTGTTCTTCTGGTATTTCGGCAATACAACGTAAAGGTTCCAAAACTTTTCCATCTGCTTCTTCCAAAGCTGACAATATAGTCACTTGTTTTCTCGCGCGTGTGAGAGCTACGTAAAAAAGACGACGTACATCACGAATATCACTACCTCCTGATACACTCTTTTCTGGTAATACAAATGAACCACCTCTCGCACGACTCACCCAGCCATCTTCTGTTGCATACGGAATAAACACATAATCAAATTCCAGACCTTTACTTCCGTGAGCCGTCATCGCTTGAATAGGCACATCTGGTGCACCAACGGTCACTTTGACAATTCTAGTCTCTGCTGACGCTTTGTATGCCAACAGATTCACAAGCAATTCTCTCGGGTCTTGAATACGTTGTTCGCGTGTCAGTGATTCTGCCAATGTTACAATCCCTCTCCAGACATATATGTATGAAGGATCACGAGCTACTATCTTCAAAAATCCAGATTGTTCAGCAGCATGTATCAAGAAACCGATCGCTCCATCATTGAGCATTTTTCTGCGAATATGAACAAGCTCTGGAACATCTGCACTGATATCTTTTCCACTTCTCACATTCATGACAAGTTCACGTGCTGTATCAAAGCTGATATTCCACATACCAGAGATAATAGTCTTGGCGAGAGATTCTGTTGCAGTGTTATCGACGAGACATTCGATCAGATCAAAAAATAATCGTCCCACTGGATGACTAAATATATCAACACTTCTCTCCGAAGAAACAGGAATATGCTTTGATTCAAGCAATCGAATAACCCTGTCGAGGTCACGATTACGTCGAACAATGATAGCAATCGATGCGTTCGGTTCCTGTTGTGTAATCGAGGTGAGTTGTTCGACGAGATACAATTCTGTAGCAGAGACGTTTTCTCCCGTTACCACCGTAACTGGTTCTCTCCCTTTTGAAGTGCTTGAAGTGATACCCCCCTTGAGTTTGATACGGAGTTCTTTGTGTTCATCCTCGAGATAATTCTTTTCAATCATACCGAAACTTGCATCGAGAATACGTTGCTGTGAACGATAATTGGTATCGAGTTTGATACGCTTCACATCTTTCCAACGATGTTCGAGCTTCAAGAAATTTTCAACTGAAGCTCCTTGGAATCGATATATGGCCTGCTTTTCATCACCTACGATAAATAAGTTTGGTGTTTCAAAGAAAGTGGCGATGAATTCGATGATTTCATTTTGAGAATCATTGGTATCTTGGTGTTCATCGATGTGAATATAAAGATATCTTTCTTGAATCAATCGGAGCAACAATTCATCATTCTTGAGTGCGTGTTTGAGCTCCAAGATGAGATCCGCATAATCCATCTTTTTTACCTCACGTTTCTGTACTTCATAAAGTTTGTACACTTCGGTGAAAAGAAGTGTTTTCTCACATTTCTCAATAGCTTCTTGTGCTTCAGCTTTGAGCTTTCCTTTTGTTGCACCACGTGTAGAAATTGAAGATTCATCGTTCTTGATACGATGTATTTCACTCGTTACAAAATTATGTAACTGGTCTGGAGAAAGTGCATCTCTCTTGGCATCATCGATGCTACGAATGATTCCTGAAATATAATAATCTGGTTTACCTGCTGGTCGAAGCAGAGAAAAATGTGGTTCGGAAATAATAGTGCGGATAAGAGACTCTTGTTCGATATCAGTCATCAGTTTCATGTCACTGACGTGGATAAAATGATCCTGATATTCTGCGATCATAGCGTTTGCAAAACCGTGAAATGTGAAGATGCCGACTTCGTGTGCACGATCACCGATAATCTGCTGGAGCTTTGTACGCATTGCTTTGACTCCTGCATCAGTGTATGTGATTGCAAGAATGCCGTGCGCCGGCGTATCGGTCTTCTTCAAGATATTGGCGATACGGAGCGTGAGTATGGTCGTCTTGCCTGTACCTGGGCCCGCAATGACCATGACAGGGCCTTCAATGGTGTCTACAGCCTCTTTTTGGGCTTTATTGAGGCGTGAATAGTGTTCGGAGAAGATATCTGGCATATCGTGATTATAACACTTTGTATGGCTATATACCGAGTTATTATAGTATTTGACAATTAAAATATATGTTATATAATACTACCAACGGTTTCGCAGAACATTTCCAACAATCAACAAAAATTCAGTCAAAGAGAAAGAAAAAATATGTCAGAGACAAAACGTCCCAAAAAAGGAGTGAACCGTTTGGTGAACTCCCGCGCCTGGGTCGAATTTACAGATCCAGCAAGCATCCATGATGAGTTGAGCTACTTACAGCTCGTCGTCGAAGAAAGTTGCATCCAAGTGCAGCTCACTGTTCAAACCGATTTTCGATTTCAACAGATGATAGGTGGTGTGCTCTTGAAACAACCACATGAGCACAAAATCACCGTCGAGTTACTGGACAAGGGTGGCATGCGCACCCTGCTCAAGTCGCAAGTCAAACGCTTGCTTCACAACTTCATGCCCAACCGCCGGGCAAAAAGTATGATCTTTTCGGAGGATTAAACCTCCTGTCAGTTACAAAAGACCGCCGACTTCACAGCCGGCGGTAACTTTTTATATCAAGTTGATCAAACGATTATTTTTGATTGCGTGAATTGAAAATCGTATGCGCTTCTTCCTTGGCTTGTTCAGGAGTAATCTCTTTCTTTTCCATGCGAGCGACTATATTTTCGAACAAATCTTTCTCTCGATCCAAATTTCCTTCTGCAACAACCATCTGAAGAAGCATTGCAATCTCTTGCTTCACAGCTTCAATGGTAAGTGGTCCTTGTTCCATATATTAAATAATAAAATTAATAATTCTTGAGTCTATTGATATTGTCATGCTGACGAATCTTTTCGTGTGCCTTGGCTTCAATCTGACGAATACGTTCACGGGTGACACCAAATTCCTTACCCACTTCTTCGAGCGTATGAGTGATACCATCATTCAAGCCATGACGCATCTCGAGAATCTTGCGTTCCTTTTCAGAGAGATCATTGAGAATAAGATTGACCTGATCACGGAGAATACGACGTGATGATTCTTGTTCTGGTGAGAGGATCTTGTCATCAGCGATGAAGTCACCGAGTGTAGACTTACCATCTTCATCATCACCGACAGGATTTTCGAGAGAGAGAACATCTTGTTCGATCTTTTCGATCTG
>JBAWXC010000031.1:0-7048 GCA_037144235.1 Candidatus Tayloriibacteriota bacterium
TGAGTGAACGCCATGAACTGATACGGTCTGTATCATCACCTTGAATGGCGTAGACTTCTTGTTTTGAACCATGTGCATCAGGTGAAAGTGGTATTGTAATATCACGTGCATGATCGATGATGGTATGAGAAACAAGTTTGTCGATGATGGAACCAACGGAAGTGGCATAGTAATCAGCGAGGGTGTGAGCTGATTCGAGGAAAGAAACAGGGAAGAATGCAGTTGCTTTGACGGATCCGAGCTTCTTCAAGGTATATGAAGCTCTTTTGATATCACTCTTTGAATCAGAGGCTGGTTTTACACTGGTGACGATGGCTTGTACGGTCTTTGTGCGGATGTGTACATCAACGAGTGCACCCACAGGAACATTGCTTGCTGTGAAGTATGAGAGCTCACCAGCGAGCTTGGAACGAGTGAGGGGTATGACCGTAATGATGTTCATGCTGTATTTATAGCTTATTTATTGGCTTTTGGGAGGGGTTGACTATCATGATTTATCGTATCATAAATTATGTCCACAATGAGCGTTATTTCTCAAGAAATGCTATCCTATCAACGTCAGATTACACCAGATAAATACACACGTTATGAATACAGAAGACAGATTTGTTATCACCGGACTCGCAGGGGCACAGACCCTCAAGGGCACGATTCATATTCATGGAGCAAAAAATGCCGCACTCAAAGCGATGGCAGCGTCAGTTCTTTTCAATGGACCAGTTACACTCAACAATGTTCCACATACAGAAGATATTCATACGATGGCACGCGTACTCCGCAAACTCGGTGCAGACGTAAGTTGGAAAAATGAAGCAAAGAAAGAACAATCTATTTTGGAAATCGATACACGTAGTATACATTCGACCGATATCGACCCTACGTTAGCAGGAAGTATGAGAGCATCAGTCGTGCTCACTGGACCACTGCTCGCACGTTTTGGAAAAGTTTCATTTCCTGCGCCAGGTGGATGTGTTATCGGTGCACGACCTATAGATCTCTTTATTGATGGATACAAAAAGATGGGCGCGACTGTGAAGCTTGATGCCAAGAATTCTATATATCGCATCTCTGCACCAAAAGGACTTGTGGGAACAGATATGTTTTTCAACAAAGTTTCAGTTGGTGGTACTGAGACATTGATGATGGCAGCAACCATGGTAAAGGGTACAACCACTCTCAAAAATTGTGCGATGGAGCCAGAGATAGTCAATGTAGCCGAATGGCTCATTTCATGTGGAGCCAAGATTGAAGGAATTGGTACCAGTACCATTGTCATTCATGGTGCAAACAAAAAGTTACTCACCCCACGTACAGAATACACCACTATTCCAGACCGTATCACGACTGGCAGTTTCCTCATTCTCGGAGCATTGTGTGCACAAAAGTTGATCATACAAGATTGTAATCCTCATCATGTTGAGTCAGTCATCAATCTCTTGAAAGGATCAGGTTCACGTATCACCGTTTCAGATACTTCTATTACCATTTCAAATACGACTGAACGTGCACGTCGTACCTCATTCAATCTTACGACGCACGAATATCCAGGATTCCCAACTGATCTTCAACCAATCATTGCAACCTATCTCACTCAGACGCAAGGAGAGAGCGTTGTATTCGAAACTATTTTCGAAGGACGATTCAAATATGTCGAAGACCTCACACGTCTCGGTGCAGACATGCATGTTCTCAATTCACGCGAAATTTTGATCAAAGGTAAAACACCGTTTGTGGCACGTGATACAGAAGCAGACAATGAATTGTGTGCACATGATATTCGTGCAGGATTTGCGGTTGTTCTCGCCGCACTCATGGCAAAAGGAGATTCTGTCGTAAAAAATGTTCACCTCATTGATCGTGGGTATGAACAATTGGAAGAAACACTCGCAGGACTTGGGGCAGATATAAAGAGAGCAAACAAATAAATTCCACTACCACCTCACGCTCTATACATATTGCTTATGTAATAAAGTGTGGTAGATTTCAGCTATGTCTATCTTTTCTCCAAAACTCGGTATTGACCTTGGTACAGCGAATACGTTGGTATTTCTTCCTGGAAAGGGAATCATCCTCAATGAACCTTCGGTTGTCGCTGTCTCTGAAGTAGACAAGAAAGTTCTCGCGGTCGGTTTTGAAGCAAAAGAAATGGTTGGTCGCACTCCTGACAACATCGTCGCGTATCGTCCGATGCGTGATGGTGTGATCGCTGACTATCGCGTGACCGAAGCAATGTTGCGTTACTTCATCGACAAAGCTCTCGGTCGCTGGAGTATATTCAAGCCCGATGTGATGATTTCAGTTCCTGCATCAGTGACTTCGACTGAACGTCGTGCCGTGATCGAAGCAGCTATCCGTGCTGGTGCCAAAAATGCTTACGTTGTCAAAGAGCCAATCCTCGCTGCAATTGGTGCAGGTATTCCGATCCATGAACCTCGTGGTCACATGGTCGTCGATATTGGGGGAGGCACCACTGACGTTGCCGTTATCTCTCTCGGAGGTATTGTGTCATGTGCTTCGGTCAAAGTTGCTGGAAATAAGATTGATGCTGCGATCGCTGACTATATCAAGAAAACATTTAACCTTGCGATCGGTGATCATATGGCAGAAGTTATCAAAGTCACTATCGGTTCCGCTATTCCACTCGATCAAGAACTCTCTATGACGGTGAAGTGCCGCGATTTTATTTCAGGACTTCCTCGTTCAACAGAAGTGACTACCAATGAAGTCGTCAAAGCGATCGCCAAAGAACTCCGCGATATGATCAAGGCAATCAAAGACGTGCTCCAAGAAACTCCGCCAGAACTCGCGGCTGACATTATCGATCAAGGTATTATTATGACTGGCGGCTCATCATTGCTCCGTCATCTCCCTGAACTTGTATTCCGTCGTACGGGCGTGAAGGCTGCTCTCGCCGAAGATCCATTGCTCTGTGTTGCAAAGGGAACAGGTATTGCTCTCGACCATTTGGATGTGTATAAGAAGACGATTATTTCAAAAAGATAATTATATCTACAATATCTACGTAAAATGCAGGAAAAACCTGCATTTTTTGATGTACTTGACAAATAATTTGTATATGCTATTATACTGAGTATCAGGGTGAGGGTTCGAAAACATCCTGATTCCTGTGTGCCAAGTGGCACTAACGGTTAGTTCATTAAATTAAGAGGTGTTCTGGAAATCCTATTAAATCCAGATAAGTAAGGATCTCGCATACGACAATCTTTAAGGGATTTGTTTTCGTAAGAGACTGCTTAAGTTTGTATACAGGTAATGCTGATACGCAATGAATTCCTTACGCTTTTCACATCGGTTTATTTTGTGAAAGGGGTCCCCGTAAAGTAGTAGTAGTGTTCGCGTAAAGTTAGTGTAGTAAGTAAACCTTACTGTGATTATTCGGAAGATTTTTGAAGATGATTGTTGTGGGTTACGTATCATCGAATGAAGTCTCGAGAAGATTACAGGAAAAACTGATGTCGCAGTTCCAAACCCTCTTGGTGATGTGGTATACACCAAGGTAATGCTGGACAGAGTTCCAGATAAGAAAGTTATTGATCCTCGGGAAGTTCCTCGGATCGCTGTGCCACAATGGCCGTGTTTGATTACTACAGCGTAATCGTCGGCCGCCAACACCTCTCAGCGATGAGAGGTTTTTTTATTTTATTATTTGCGTAGGTTCCACCTGCGCATTACAATGTACCCATGTCTCTCTCTGAATCTCTCAAAACACTTTCTCATCACGCTTACTTATTGATCGGTGGCGACGCTATTCATGCAGAGCTTCTTTCTATTCTTGAAAAGAAACACAAGATATCTACTACAGCCAACCAGGATTTTTTTGATCGTGGTTATGAACACATGACTATTGATGATGTCCGTGACATCAAGATGGCTCACAGTATGCGACCAGTCGGAGAGCAGGGAAAAAAGATTTTTATTATTCGTGCACATATGATCGGCCATGAAGCACAAAATGCATTACTCAAAATGCTCGAAGAACCAGCGGAGTATGCTCACTTTTTTATAATCGTACCATCGGCGTCTCTGTTGTTGCCGACGGTCAAGTCGAGAATGAGAGCAGTGATTCAAGATTCAGCCCGCCTGCGCAGGCAGGGATTCAAGATTCAGGATGAAGCGCAAGATGATCTAGTTGAAGAAGCAAAGAAATTCTTGAAGTTGTCTCCGGCGAAGCGTCTTGATGTCATAAAGAAAATTACTGAAGATATTAAAAAGCAAAAGAAGACCAAACAAGAAGTAATCAATTTTTTGAATGCGATTCAAGAAATTGTATACACAGAGCAAGGTGTGAAAAAAGCCAAAACAGCACTTGAAGCTATTGAAAAAGCACGGAATTATCTACAAGATCGTTCTCCAAGTGTGAAGATGTTACTTGAATATGTAGCGTTGAATGTGTAGGATTGATTTTGGAATTAATACACCAGATAGCTCGCTTCACGGACTACCCGTCCCATGTCGACGTTCGGGGTGGGAGAAAGTTTATCTCCCAGCTATTGAGCGGTTCTGTACTGGTGTCGTAACATTGCCAGTAACTAGTGATTGCCATATGTGCTTTGAATGGCTGTTGACTGCTTGAATGCGGTTAGTCCTCAATTGTGTATATGGTCTGTCTCCTTCTGTGGAGATTGCAGAGAGAGGAATATGCTCTCAGCGTGGGTTCGCTTCATTGCGAATGAGAAAAGGTGGAAGTCCTTTTCCTGTATTAATTCCTGAATTTACTAAACTCTTCGGTTATGTCCGTCGAGTTTTTTATTTGTCGTTTTTGCGCTATACTGTCTATATTACCTAGCTAATAACAATACCCACATGGCCTACGACTTCAACCCATTCAAGAAACAACTCGCCGCTTCAGAAGAGTGGCTCAAAAAGGAATTCCAGCAGATTCGTACCGGACAGGCTTCACCAGCGGTCCTCGATGCAGTGCGTGTGGAGATTTTCGGTGCACCTATGGCGATCAAAGAACTCGCCAGTATCATGATCGAAGGAGCACGAACCATTCGTATCGCACCATGGGATGCCAAGCAAGCAAAAGATATCGAAAAGGCAATTACTGTTGCAAACCTCGGACTTTCAGTTGTGGTAGATGATCAAGGTTTGCGTGTGATGTTCCCAGAATTGACTGCAGATCGTCGCAAAGAAATCGCCAAGGTAGCAAAGGAGAGACTTGAAGAAGCAAAGAAACAAGTACGCGCTCACCGAGATGTGGTCGTCAAAGATTTTCAAGCAAAAGAAAAAGCAGGAGCTATGGGTAAGGATGATGCCTTCCGTGGTCAAAAGGATGCACAAAAGTTAGTTGACGATGCAAACAAGAGACTTGAAGAAGCGTATACCAAGAAAGAAAAGGAATTGTTAAATTAACTTCATGATAACGACGATCATATTTATCATCGTCCTCGCCGTGCTCATATTCGTACATGAATTGGGTCACTTTATCGTCGCTCGATTGGCGGGTATTCGCGTCGATGCATTCAAGATCGGCTTTGGTCCAAAAGTTTTTTCATGGAAAAGAGGGGAAACAGAATATGGTCTCAATCTCATTCCGTTTGGAGGATACGTCAAAATATATGGCGAGAATCCAGAAGCAGAACATGTGAGTGGTCCAGATGCAGCACGAAGTATGGTCAACAAACCTCGATGGAAACAAATCGCAGTACTTGTTGCAGGTGTGACATTCAATTTTATTTTTGCATGGTTACTGTACACGATTGTATTCACTTCCGGTGTCACGGCTACAACTGGTGGTTTTGAAAAATATGCACAAGACTTTACCAATCAACGCGTGATGGTGACATTTGTTGGACAAGGTTCACCTGCAGAAAAAGCGGGACTTGTTGTAGGAGATATCATTACAGGAGTAACTGATTCGACTTCAACCATCTCTATTTCCAATATTCAGCAACTGGTCAATCAACATCAGGGTTCATCTATTGGACTTGTTATCACTCGTAAAGATGGCGTGCATACGATTCAAGCAACTCCAGAAAAGGGAATTGTGGTTGGTGCATATGCGATCGGTATTGGTATGGATTATGTCGGTGATTTGCGACTTCCGTTCTTTACTGCGGTCTGGGAAGGTCTGCACTATACCGGTGTGATGATCCGAGATACTACATACGGTTTGTATACATTTGTGGCACATATATTCCAAGGAACTGCTCATCTCTCTGATGTCTCTGGTCCAGTGGGTATTGCGGGATTGGTAGGCAATGCTGCAGAACTTGGCTTCACCTATCTCCTCATGATCACCGCTCTCATTTCGATCAATCTTGGTGTTATCAATCTTGTTCCATTTCCTGCACTCGATGGTGGTCGCGTATTGTTCACTCTTATTGAAGCAGTTATTCGTCGACGTATTCCAGAAAAGTGGACCAATAGTGTGAATACGGTTGGTTTTGTACTCCTCATGCTTCTTATGGTTGTGGTGACATACAAAGATATTGCCAAGTTGTTCAAGTAGGAAATATTACACGATTTGTAAAAATAAAAAACCGTAGATATATCTACGGCAAGGTTCCATTCAACCTTGAAAGTGAGACTAGTCTGTCGTCAAAAGACGTTCAGGAACAGAGAAAGGATCTATTTTGATCGGATGAGGTAAACCTTCTCCTTCAATCGCACAGGAAGCATTGATGCCTCGCGCGAGAGAATTTGCAATTGTTTGTCGGAGTTCGAATTCACTGTAATCCGCTTCAATAGTTTCTCCTTTTGGTCCAGTTGCGGTGACTTTGAATCTGCGTTCAGTACTCATAGTTTTATGTGATTTTTGTTTCCTATTTAGATTTAGAGTAACATTAAAATACGAATTTGTATATAGTATTACATAAGTATATAATACACCTATGCATACCATCGAATCTCCACAAGAAGATATTATGCCCGAAGTTTTGAGTGATCGAGATAAACTACGTATCATCAATGAAATACAGATCCGAGTTGCTCGAGAATTATTCAGTAAAGATGCCTTGAATGATAATGAGATCATGTTCAAGTGGGTTGAGCAATCTCGAGGAGATTCACTCTCTCGTATGTT
>JBAWXC010000032.1:0-7001 GCA_037144235.1 Candidatus Tayloriibacteriota bacterium
GTAAGCGCGCTCTCGATGCTTCACCATTCAAGGTTGGTGAGATCAATGAAGTTATCCTCGTTGGTGGTCAAACACGCATGCCAGCCCTCCAGAACGCTGTTAAAGCGTTATTTGGTCGTGAACCTAATATGTCAGTTAACCCAGATGAAGTCGTGGCTGTAGGCGCTGCTATCCAGGGTGGTATCTTGGCAGGTGATGTCAAAGATGTGCTCTTGCTCGATGTTATTCCACTTTCCCTCGGTATTGAAACTATGGGTGGTGTTGCTACAAAACTCATTGAAAAAAATACGACTGTTCCTACACAACGTAGTCAGGTTTTCTCAACAGCAACCGATAATCAACCTTCAGTAGAGATTCATATCACTCAAGGTGAACGTCCTATGGCAGGTGACAACAAGTCACTCGGACGATTTATTCTCGATGGTATTCCACCTGCACCTCGCGGTATGCCACAAGTTGAAGTCTCATTCGACGTCGATGCAAATGGTATCCTCAGTGTGACTGCAAAAGACAAAGCTACAGGCAAAGCAAATTCTATCAAGATCACTGCTTCTTCAGGACTTTCAAAAGAAGAAGTTGAGAAGATGAAGCAAGAAGCAGCTGCCCATGAAGCTGAAGATAAAAAGAAACATGAAGCAGTTGAAGCAAAGAATATTGCTGAACAGCTCATCTATACTTCAGAAAAGGCCTTGAAGGATGCGGGCGACAAAGTTCCTGCAGATGTTCGCAAGGGAATTGAAGATAAGATCGCTGATGTAAAGACTGCCAAGGATAATGCGAGTCCAAGTGTGGAAGCTATCAAGAAAGCTTCTGAAGCTCTTTCGGCAGAGATTCAGAAGATTGGTCAGTATATGAATCAGCAGCAAGCAGGTGCAAATCCTGGTGCAACTGGAACAAATCCAGAGGGTGATTCAAAGGGACCAGAAGGAGACGTGAAAGATGCTGAGTTTAAGGAGAAGAAATAGAACAGATAAGGGAGTCCGACTTCGTTAGTAAAAAGGGCCCTCGTAGTTTTCCTAACAATCAAATAAAAAGCCGGCAAGCTTTGGTAAGTGCCGGCGTGTTAGGAAAACGATCGAGGGTCTTAGAAAGAGATGTTGGAATGAACTTTCTTTGGTGTCAAAGTGAGCCAACCAATTAAAATCCCTTCGGGGAAACCCAGGAAACCTCCAATCGCAGTAAACCAATCATTCGTATGATATAGAAGAGTTTCTGTCATTCCCGTTATACTGATACCGAGCATAAATATGACAATTGCAAGGATAGTTATTCTTTTCATATTCTAAAAGTCTTCAACAGTTATTTATTTGTTTGAGAACCAATGCAAAGCCTACTCAGCCTTGCGAAAACCACTAAAATAAAGTAACATAATTAATAATAATCGTCAATATGCCCAAAGATTACTACAAAATACTCGGAGTCGAAAAAAACGCTTCTCAAGACGAGATCAAAAAAGCGTTTCGTAAACTCGCGCATGAACATCATCCTGACAAAAATAAGGGCAATGCTGATGCTGAAAAGAAATTCAAAGAAGCGAGTGAGGCGTATTCAGTACTTTCAGATGATCAGAAGCGCAAGCAGTATGATACATTCGGTTCAGCTGGACCTGGTGCTGGTGGACAAGGCGGTTTCAACGGATTCAATGGTCAAGGATTCGGCGGTTTTGACTTCTCAGGATTCCAGCAAGGTGGATTTGGAAATGGTGACATGGAATTTGATTTGGGAGATATATTCAATATGTTTACCGGAGGTAATGGACGCAGACCACGCAAAGGTAGAAATATTCAAGTAGACGTCGAACTTTCATTCAAGGACTCAGTCTTTGGTTTGGAAAAAGAAATTTTTGTTGAAGGTAAAAGATTGGCAGTGAAGATTCCTCCAGGAATAGAAAATGGCCAAGGTCTCCGCGTGAGTGGTCAGGGCGAAGAAGGTCAAGGTGGCAAGG
Source organism: Candidatus Tayloriibacteriota bacterium (assembly GCA_037144235.1). Classification (GTDB taxonomy): domain Bacteria; phylum Patescibacteriota; class Minisyncoccia; order Phycocordibacterales; family PALSA-1337; genus C7867-002. The sequence continues at coordinate 1,946 of JBAWXC010000032.1, forward strand.
GAGATCTTATTGTTCGAGTGTGGGTCAAAGAACACTCTATATTCCGCAAAGAAGGATTCAACCTTGTCATGGAATTACCCATCAAACTCACCACTGCGCTTGCAGGTGATGTCGTGAATGTTGAAACACTTGATGGTGTTATTGAACTCAAAGTTCCTGCAGGAACATCGCACGGTGAAATTCTTCGTGCAAAAGGAAAGGGAGTTCCATACGAACAACAAGGTAGTGTATTTGGTACTGGAGGTAAAAGAGGAGATTTGTTGATTGTTACTCACGTGAAGATGCCACATAAGTTGAGTAAGAAGGCACAGGGTCTTATTGAAGAATTGAAAGGGGAAGGTTTGTAAAAGGGGAAGGTTTGTAGTAGTATAATGAGAATTATTATTTAATTTAATTTAAACTATGAAAAATTCTAACGAAATGGGAATGTTTGAAGCAACAATGCCTATATTATTAGGAGGGCTAGTATTAACTGGCGTCATGATTTATGAGTCTGATCCTAAACATCGAGTAAAAGCAGATGGTGAATATAATGTTATCGATGCAAGGGGTGGTACAGTAATTCTTGAAAAAGATGGTAAAAGATATACCACAGAAATTGAGAATTTGAGTCCAGCTTTCAGGGAAAAACTCGCTGAAATTAGACCTGATTTAAAAGGTTTTCTTGATAATGGACCTATTAATATAGTGAAGTAAGATAATTAAATTATCTTACAAAAAATTTCCCCGCACAATGTGCGGGGTTTGATTACTTGGAACGGCTTTTCTTACGTTTTTTAGTTCGGACAGGTCCAAAGGGGTTACCATGTAACCTCAAGTTTGAACCAACCTTTTCAACTGACAGCTTCAACTTAATTGAAGCTCGGAGTTCGCTGGCTTTTAACATAAATTAATGTTGTGGTTATACAACCCGTCCAGTTTTGCGAGCGATGTATTTGAGCCCGCCATCATTAATGAAGGCGTGGTCAATGAATATTTTCCTCTCACCTTTGGTGGTGTGTTTTCCGAAACGACCTTCTTGGGGTGCCCTATTCACAAGAGAAACCGAAGGGGTGACGTATTTTTTCTTTTTCATAGATTCGAAAGTAGATTAGCATAGCATTGTTATTTTTGGTACTATTATTCCATGTCAAAGAAAAACCTACTCTCAGGCGTCAAACCAACCGGCCAAGCACACATTGGCAATTATTTTGGTGCCATGAAGCAATTCGTCGATTTACAAAACTCTGGTCAGTATGATTGCCATTTATTCATCGCCGACTATCATGCCTTGAATCTCATTCAAGACAAGGAACAGATGAAGAATCTCACGCTCGAACTCGCACTCGATTATCTTGCAATCGGTCTTGATCCCAAGAAGTCCATCTTATTCAAGCAAAGTGATATTTCTGCTCACACGGAACTCGCATGGATATTTGATACTATCACGACCATGCCATACCTCATGCGTGCCCATGCCTACAAGGACGCTGAGGCCAAAGACAAAGAGATTAACGTCGGCACATTCAATTATCCCGTCCTCATGGCTGCTGATATTCTCCTCTACGATACTGATGTGGTACCAGTTGGTCAGGATCAGAAGCAACATGTCGAATACGCTCGTGATATTGCAGACAAGTTCAATCACATCTTTGGTGGTCCCAAAAATGCAAACAATGAACCCATATCACCAGTCTTCAAACTCCCAGAAGATTTGATCATGAAGGATGTCGCAGTTGTTCCAGGAATAGATGGTCGCAAAATGTCCAAGAGTTACAACAATACCATTCCACTGTTTGCTACTCGTGAACAAATCCAAAAAGCAGTGATGAGTATTGTCACTGATGCAGGACTTGGAGCAATCGGTGCAGATGGAAAACCTTCTGATGGTATTCCTGCGAACGTATATGCCATTCACAAACTATTCAAGACAGAGGCAGAACTCAAACCTCTTTACGAAGCCAATCGTGGTAAGTACAAGATCCTCAAAGAAAGACTTATTGAAGATATTGATACCTTCATCAAACCAATGCGTGAACGCCGTGAACAACTCTCTCGTAACCCAAAGAAAGTCATGAAGATCTTAGAAAAAGGTGCAAAGCAGGCAGGTAAAGTAGCCCAGATCAAGCTCCATGAAGTCAAAAAGGCGATAGGGGTGTTGTAAACGTCATTTTTCCTGTACAATAGGGTCTTTATTACATAATACACAATAACTACATGCCAAAAACATTTGGTTTGAGAGAGTTGCGTGCGGGTCTTTATGTGATACTCAAGAATGGTTTGTTGCAACGTAAGTTGTTCATCACAACGATGATCCTAACTGTTGTGTATGCCATCATCAATCCGATAGATACCTATCTTATTGGTCGTTTTATCGATTATGTCACCAAACCAACGCTATTTCACATTCCATGGACTGCAGAAGTTATTCCTCTGTATTCTGCTATTCTTGTCGCTTTATTTATTGTTCTATTGGCGGAATTTGTACTCAGTCACTATCGCGTACTCGCAAGTCTAAAACTCAATGAACTTGCTCGCACAACATATATCACTACATTTATTAATCATCTATTCAAGATACCAGTCTCATTCCACAAATCAGTTAAAATAGGCGAGGTTCAAGAAAAGTTAACAACAGCGTCTACTGCTCTCGGCGGTATTCTTGGTGATGATATTTCTGCAATAGTACCTCAATTCATCAGTTCTATTATTTTCCTCATCATCTTATTTGTACTCAATCACACGGCATTTATTATCGTTCTTGTTGCCCTCGTAATATACATCTATGCAAGTGTATCTATTATTAGACCATCAATACCTCTTCAAAGACAAAGTCATGCTGCATATGCAAAAGTTCGTGGTATAGCTATGGATAGTGTTATCAATATCAAGATCATTAAAGATTTTGTAGCTGAAGAACGCCAAACTGAGGCAATTCGTTCTGGATATCAAGATACTGCTATGTCGATCTGGTATCGCATGATTGGTTTTAGACGCAGACAGATTTTTTCTCAAAATATTATTGTTATGTTCGCACGTATATCGATCTTTACATTATCAGTATATCTTGTACACGATGCAGTTTGGTCTATCGGAGATCTTGTGATTGCTAATGCATATCTCACTCAAATATTCAACCCTATTGCAGCACTTTCAAACAATTGGCGTAATATTCAAAACGGAATGATTGCACTTGAAGAAACTGAGGCCATATTAGCAAAACCCATTGAAATATATGAGCCGACCGGTAGTGAGAAAACATTATCTATCGGTACGATTGAATTCAAGGGCGTCTCGTTTGGATATAGCCCTGAACAATTGGTCTTGAATGATATTTCATTTGAAGCAAAACAAGGTCAGCTTATCGCTCTCGTCGGAGAATCAGGAGTCGGCAAAAGTACACTCGTTGAACTTTTGTCTGGATATTATTTTCCACAACAGGGAAGTATTACTATCAATGGAAACGATATCAAATCACTTTCTTTGAAAGCACTTCGTCAATCTATCGGTGTAGTTACGCAAGAAATTACTCTCTTCAATGATACGATCAAAAACAATCTCAAATTCGGTAATTTCAATGTCACTGATGAAGAAATATATACAGCAGCTCGACGTGCACATTGTGACTTCATTGAACGTTTTCCTGAAAAGTGGAATCAGGTCGTCGGTGAACGTGGTCTCAAATTGTCTGTGGGACAAAAGCAACGTATCGCTATTGCTCGTGCTATTCTCAAGAATCCTCAGATATTGATACTCGATGAACCAACCTCAGCTCTCGATGCGGGATCAGAAAAGATTATTACTGAATCATTAGATGAACTTATGAAAGGTAAAACAACTTTTGTGGTTGCTCACCGTTTGAGTACGGTCCGTCGTGCTGATACTATTCTCGTCTTCAAGCAGGGAAAGATCATTGAATCAGGGACACATCAGGAATTGATCAAAAAGGAAGATGGGGAATATCGTCGTTTGCACGAATTGCAAATAGGTCTTCATGATTGATAATACTTCATCAAGACTTTATTGAAACTTCATCAGGATTTTATCGCTTGTGTGTATAGTAAGGGCATTATAAAATAACCATACAAAAACATGCCACTCGATACACGAGATAAAAAATACATAAAGGATACTATTAAAAAAGAAGTTAGGAAAGAAATCACTTCCGCAATTTCTGCTTCCGAAAAACGAACCAATCATCGCACCGATCTTCTCATAGAAAAGGTGCGCGAAGATATAAAGATAATGAACGAAACCTTTGAGGCACGTACACGTGTCATTGTCCGCGAAGAATTGGCCGAAGCGATTCGTCCTATCCAGATAAGTACTGAACTATTCAGACAAGAAATGATTCAACTTCGTCGAGAACATGACGCTCACGTCTCCAATTATGCCATTCACCATTAAAACTCAGTCATTTGAAGGTCCATTGGATCTCCTTCTCGACCTTATCGAAAAAAAGAAACTCTTTATTAGTGACATTGCTTTGGCGCAGGTCACTGATGATTTTATTTCGCATGTTCGTCAGTTCGAACATATGCCCATGGACGAATCGGCACATTTTATTCTTGTTGCTTCGACCTTGCTCCTCATCAAGTCCAAGTCACTTTTGCCAGAATTGGCTTTGACTGAAGAAGAAAAAGGGGATATGGAAGACCTCGAAATTCGCTTGAAGATATACAAGCGTATCAAAGAAGCAAGTGTCAATATTCAAAAGTTATTTGGTGCGGATATGATCTTCGAACAATCCCAGTCACGACCAGTGAGTCCAGTATTTGCACCAGATCCAAAGTGTACTCTCGAAAGCGCACTTCTCTCTCTCAAAGATCTGATCAATCGTCTTCCTAAAAAAGAAAACTTACCAAAGCACGTTGTCGAAAAAGTTGTCAGTCTCGAAGATATGATTGGTACGCTCACGACGCGTATCACGAGTCATTTGCGTATGAGTTTCAAAGAGTTCACCAAAGAGCACAAAGCAAATCGTGTTAACGTTATTGTCTCATTTTTGGCTATGCTCGAATTGGTTAAAGAAGGGGTGTTGCATGTGACGCAGGAAAAGACATTTGATGATATTCAT
>JBAWXC010000033.1:0-6912 GCA_037144235.1 Candidatus Tayloriibacteriota bacterium
ATTCGACTCTTGCATACACCAACAGGTATTTCCATCCACGTGACATCTGAACGTTCACAGGCACAGAACAAAGAGAAGGCATTGGATATTCTTCGTGGCAAACTCTGGAAACGTATGGAGGATGAACGTATTGCGAAAGAACGTGGTATGCAATTGAGTTCAACGACGTCGATTGAGTGGGGTAATCAGATCCGTTCGTATGTACTTCATCCATACAAGATGGTCAAAGATCATCGTACCGATATTGAAACAGCTCAAGTGGATAAGGTGCTTGAAGGGGATATCGATGAATTTATCGAAGCAGAGCGCGAATTGTAGGTCCTGTACGACATATAATTTGTACTATGTCTGCGTAACTCGCTTCGCACAATTGTAAGTCATTTTGACTTTTTGCGGAGCGAGGGTCGCCAGTCAAAATAACTAACAATTGTAGCTCGCTCAGACATGTCCTCGAAACAATAACTTATATGTGAGGGAAGTTTTTTCTAGTAGTACTTATCAATCAACGCTTTGTGTTGCTCATACGTCTTACTGCAATGGAAATTTCCTTGTGAGTCATGGAAATAGAAGAGACAGTCAGTTTTGATTGGGTTGAGCGTAGCGAGTACTGCTTCAACAGAGGGACTGGCAATCGGTGTTGGTGGTAGACCATTATTCAAGTAGGTGTTATAAGGCGATTTGATGTATTTATCACGAGGACTCACTGGTGGCCACCAGAGTGCAGTCGATTGCTTAGTTGCTTTGGCATACTGCAACGTGGAATCGAGCTGGAGATTCATGCCGGCAAATATTCTATTCCAGATAATACCTGATATGAGACGCATATCTTTTGTTCCGATCGTTTCTCGTTGGATAAGTGAAGCGATAGTGAGTGCTTGGTCGAGAGGGACGATCGCTTGTGTGGTTGTTCCATAATGCTGGAGGATATCCGTTGAGAAACGGTTTTGCACTAAACTCTGAATGGTAGATGAATCGGCACTACTATCAACGATATATGTTCCGGGTGCAAATGAACCTTCAGACAGAGAAGGAGTTGAATCAGTACGAGGTGCAAGAAATGATTTCTGCTCGATGGTATTCCAGTGGAGAGCTCGTGCAAATACGAGAGCAACTTGTTCTTTACGTAAGCCAGGATTGATGACGATGAATGAATGTGTCGGTATACCACTTACGCTGGCAAGATTTTGATACCACGGAGCATTGGCGATTGACAGTGCCAGAGTATGAAAGAGTTGTACGAAGAAATTATCACTATCTCCAGCGGCAGCTTCGAGAGCAGATGTTTTTTCTGTAAAGTAGGCTTCTATTTCCGGACTATTTTTAATTGTCTTGTGTATAGGATCAACACTGATAGGGAATTGTTCAGGTTGTACAGCAGATGTTGGTGTTTGAGCAGGCGTTTCTTCCCAGGTGAGGAGTGTTGGAAGTGTGAATACACATATTCCTGCACCAAGTAGACATACAAATATGATGAGGGGTATTTTCCAGGAAGTATATATTTTTTTATTATGTGGTCGAGGCATATGAATATTATTTTTGAACGGAGATATGTGCGGAATGTCCTATAATCAATATTCGTACTTTCTTTGTGATCATAACAATCGCGATACATACAATCTGAATACCTATTTCGAGAGATATGAGATAGAGCGCGCCGATACCAATCGTCTCAAGAATGGGTATATGAATGAAAAAGGTAAGTATAAATATAAACCAAATATTCTTTATGTCTTGTATGGAAGGTCCGAGCATGGCACCGACATTGACGAGAAGGAGAACGAAGACCCATGTTCGCCAATCAAATATGTGCAATTGGCTCAGAATACTGAGAAATGTTCCGGCAATGTCTTGGATACTATGAGTAAATGGAATGAGCGTAATATAATTTCCAAGAAGGATGTGGTTGATGAGGTACAAAAAGAGTAATCCTCCACCAATAGGTGCAATAGAAATCAGAAAGCCTCCGATAATAGGAAGTCTCGATTTTCCGTGTATGACATGAGGTTGTGAGGTGAATACTTTGAATTCTTCTACTTTTGCGCCCGTGAGTATGCAGAGCAGGGCATGTGAACTTTCATGCACGAATGCACCGATATAATAAAGATAGTGAGTGATCTTGTAGTTGAGGAATTTCCAATTGAGCCAGTTACTCACATAGGCGAGAATGACGATACAGAGAAGGATAATGCCGAGATTCATGGATATAGTTTACCACAAAAGACCCGCTAGGATTGATATTCCTAGCGGGGTGACCTCGAATTTATGTATCAAGGCTTGGTAATTTTCTTTTTTCCAATACCTCGCTTATGAGCTCATACGCTTTGGGTCCCATGCCATGTAATGATAGCAGTTTGCGCTTTTTGGAATGGTTAAAACGGTAAATATCAGAAATAATTTTGATATGTCCACGTTCAGGGAACCAGCTAACCACCAACAGATATGTCAAAAAACTACCACACTGATAATTTAACACATAATATAATATGTGTCAAATTAAGGTTTGATGAAATTTTTATTTACCAGATTCCAGGACCATCTCCTTCCAAATACCACTTATTATTGATTTCTACTATTTTTATTATCTGACCAGAAGATGTCTTGCATATACCCGAATCAGTAGTAGTGCTTATCAAATGAACACATCCTCTAAAAGTATAGTAATTTTCAAACGTGCTATGGGCTTTCTGTAATGAGAAATATTGTTGGATAAAACATATACTAATTATTATCAAAATGATAATTAGGATGATTGCTTTATTTCTGGCAGGTTTCATATTCAGATTATAGCAAGATATTACGTATTTGGCTCCGGGAGCTGGATTCGAACCAGCGACCAATCGCTTAACAGGCGATTGCTCTACCGCTGAGCTATCCCGGAATGTGTGCTGTGAAGAATCTTGTACCTCGCTCGACACCTGCGTTTCAAGCCAAGGTATGTCAAAATGTATCATACTCTATGAATGAAATCAAAACCCATATCCTCATAGGCCTCAAAGTCACTGCCGGAGCGTCGCAGGAATCTATCGAAAAGATAAACGAAAGTAGATACCATATATCTGTCAGAGAGCCCGCAGAAGACAATCGTGCCAATGAACGCATACTATATATCATGCAGAACATCTTTCCTGGAAAGAGAATACGCCTCGTCAGTGGTCATCATGCACCGAGCAAGATCATTGAGGTGAGTTAATACGTTCTCTGTGATAAGATATATGTGTAGGTCCGATTAGAACGCGTTAACATTCACGAACATGAACATCAATGTAAAGACTACAAATATCACTCTCACTCCAGCTATCTCTTCATATATCGACAAGCGCATGGAAAAGATCGTCAAACTCGTCGGTTCAGATCCGGCAGTCAAATGTGACGTTGAAGTCGGTATGACTAGTGGACATCACAACAAAGGAAATATATTCAAGGCAGAAATCCACATCGTTGGTTCTCACAAAAATGCCTATGCGAGTTCAGAACAAGCAGACCTCTATGCAGCAATCGATGTTGTTCGCGATGATATTGTACGTACACTCACTGGTGCCAAGGAAAAATATACTTCACGTGTGCGCCGTGGTGGAGCAAAAGTCAAAGACATGATGAAGGGCTTGTGGCCATGGAAGTAGTACGCGATGAACTCAAAAGAATTTTTCAATTTTAATCCGCATCAATCCGTCAACTCTGTGTTGGTGGGTATTCTACTTGTATCGTGGTGTCTCTGGATGGTTGTATACTATTTCAATTCAAGCACTGACAATATCATCAAACTTCACGAACAAGGTGCAGAAGAACTCGCCACGTTGCTCAAAAGGAATTAGTATTTCTTGTATCCACTCTCAAAATCCGCATAACCCATCTCCTTTCCTCCTTCAGGAATGACTTTTTCTATCACGAGTGCATTGTTCTTGAATGACGCTTGTGTGACTTTGATGCGGATCTCTTTTCCGTTATGAGTGATCATAAAATATGCTTGAGGTCGTTCATGAAATGCCTGAATCTTTCGGAAAGTGAGATACTGATCTGGCGAAGAGAGGTCGATGAGAGCATCAGCTTTGGTAAATTTCTTGGTATAGGTTGCACGTGAATGATCTTGTTCTTTTTCTTTTATTGCTCCACTAATCCAATCAGGAAGTATGTCCGCAAGTATACGTGCACCTTCACGAGCCATGTTTTCTTCGAACACTTCATAGGTAGGCCATTCTTGAACGATGATTTCTTTTTGAGCAATGAGTGGGCCATGATCCATCTCGGCATCGATTCTCATGATAGATACACCCGTTTTCTTTTGATCATCGAGCATGGCAGATTGCAGTGGGGAAGCGCCACGATAAAGAGGGAGAAGTGAAGGATGAATATTGAGTGTTTTGCGTGCAGGAATATCGAGGACCGCCTGAGGAATGATTTTTCCATATGAAGCGACAATGAAGACAGAGGAAGGTTCAAGGTTAAAGGTTCCTGCATGCGCAGGCATGAAAGTTTCAATGAATGAGGTATCCAATTTTGCTGGGTCGTATACGGGTATGTTGTTTTCGTGTGCCCATGTTTTGACTACGTTTGGAGTGAGAATAAGTTTGCGTCCCTGAGGTTTGTCTGGAGTCGTCACGATACATGTAGGAATATATCCAGCAGATTTGAGTTCGTCGAGTACGATCACAGACATGTGAGAGGAACCGAAAAATGTAAAAGAGATGTTTGAGGTATTTTTGTTCATAGTGTGTATAAGATAGAAATTTTCAAGGTTAAATTTTCAATTTTAAATTAAATCGCAGTATGTCTTGTGTTCATTTAACCTTTAAACTTTAACCTTGAAAATTCTTTTACTTACCCTGTATGTCTGCTATTTCCTCAGCGCTCATTTCCCAGACCTGATCGGCGTGATCGATGAAGAGGATGCCATTCAAGTGATCAGTTTCATGTTGGAATATCTGTGCGAGCAGACCACTTCCGCCACGTTCGATACGTTCACCTTTTTCATTGTAGGCACGAATGGTGGCACGGGTAGATCGTTTTGTTTTGCCGTAGAGCCAACGGACAGAGAGACAACCTTCCTCGACGAGATCTTTGTCTTTGGAGAGCTTGGTGATTTCTGGGTTGATGAAGACGAGATCAGAACCGTCACCCGCATGTTCTGGAACTGCGCGTTTCAACACTTCACCAGAAATGACAAATATACGCATCGAGACGCCGATTTGTGGTGCGGCAATAGCAACACCGTCTTTTTGAGTGAAGAGTGCGCGCTTCATATCAGCAATGATCTTTTGGATCTTGGGTGAAGTGATGTCTTGTATAGGCACTTCTGCGGCCGTAGCGCGGAGAACAGGGTTATCTCGTTGGACGATTTCCATGTAGAAAATATAGCAGGGAAAGCGGTTTTTATCCAGATAGTGAGTTTAGGACTAGGTCAGACCTGTTTACAGCAACGTCTCAGGATTTATTTTAATGGAAACGTGTAACGGCAATGAACGGAGTTTGTCTATAAGCACACGATCAGGCCATACCTTGGGTTTGAGCTTGAGGAGTCCGTGAATGATTGATTTACCACGAACGGTAGAGGTAAATGCAGGGAAAATATCGACTTCATGTGGCTTGAGGAGTTCGACACAGGCAGCCATGTCCTTTGAAATGATTTCCTTTTTGCCTTCAATGGTGAGTTTGATGAGGAGAGAATATGGCGGATATGAGAACTGTTGGCGCTCATCGAGCGTCATGCGATAAAAGTCAGAGAGATTTCCTTTGAGTCCATATTCAAATATTTTTTCTTCGGGACGACGAGTCTGTACCACAAATGAACGATCAGCGATTGCGCGGAGACGTATGAGTGTGTACATAACTTTTTCTTGAATACGGAAATCGGGCAGTGCAAAAAGTGAATCGATCGAAGCAACCGCAACATGTTCTATCTTTTCAGGAAGATGAAGCAATGACATTTCGGTGCCAAGGAGGATACTTCCTGGCTTCGACTTGAATTTTTCGAGTACTGATGAGATCTGTTTTTCTGTCTTCGTCGTATCAGCGTCTATTTTGAATACATCAATGAGAGGGAAATGTTGAGCGAGTTCTTCGGCAACACGATCGATACCAATACCGAGTGGAGTGAGTCTCCAACTGGTGCAATGCACACACGTTTCCATGGCGTTTCGACGTTCACCACATTTATGACACATGAAGAAATTCTTACCACCACCGGTCTGTATACTTTTTGACGTATGGAGAACGACGGGAGCGGAACAATTGGTACAGGTCACGATAGCTTCACAGTCTGCACATACAGTCATCGGTGAGAGTCCACGACGCACGGTATATATGAAGAGATGCGTATTGTCTTCGTGATTACGTTTGATGAGTTCCTCAAGTTCGGGTGAGAGTACGCGGAATCGAGGGATAGGTTCGTCATTTTTTTCTGGAAGAGGCAATCCGTTTTCAGGAGTTTCAGGTTTGCGTGTGCGCATGTCGATCAATGCTTCTTTTGCAGTTGTGATAGAACGCCACTTGAATGGTGTGCCTGGAGTGATGTCATGATTGTCGAGACGATGAAGTGTCTCAGTACGCAAGACACTGTCAGCGAGATATACGGTTTGTTTATTTTTCTTGGCAATACTCTCGAGTGCATGTCGAAGGTCGAGATACGGTGTGCGTTGAGTGATCCATCCGCGAGCATTTTCACGTTCAATAACAACTGACTGAATATCGGTACGAGGAAGAAGGGCGAATGAACCAGTTGCAACGATGACGATCGAGTGTTGCATGTCGGCGATAGATTTCCAGGTGGCAAGAATTTGTTTCTCAGTGAGTCCACTGTGCAACATATATATGTATCCTTCGATACCTTTTTCTAGCTTGTTACATATATTTTTTGCATCTTCGATACTAGGAACATAAAAGACGACTGATTTTTTGCGAGCAAATTCCTGACGTATG
>JBAWXC010000034.1:0-6819 GCA_037144235.1 Candidatus Tayloriibacteriota bacterium
CAAGATACATCTGTTATTGATACTCAGATCAATGGCTTGAATATGGATGCTTCAAATACTGATCAAGCCATCTAATCATTATCAACTAATTCTACACATCTTATGAAATTTAATACAAAAATAATTGCAACGACCGCTTCGATCATCACGCTTGCATCGATTGCTATTCCTGCATTTGCAAATACAGCATCTACCACGATTCCACGTATTCCGACACATATACAAAACCGCAAAGAAATGATGGGTTCTACTACACGTCCATTCATCGGCTCAACTACGCGCATGATGAATCTCCAAAATCGTGGTGACAATGAACTCAACAAGCGTATTGCGAGTCTCTATGCACTCACTGCACGTATTCAGGGTATGAAGAAACTTTCTGATGCTGATAAAACAGCTCTCCGAAATGACCTTCAGCAGGAGATAACATCATTGAATGCGCTTAGAGCGAAGGTTACCTCTGATACTTCATCAACAACTCTTCGTGCGGATATCAAAAACATAACTGAAGGTAATCGTGTTTATGCTCTCGTTATGCCAAAGACACAGATCTTGGCTGCCGCTGATAGAGTTGATACCATTGTTGCTCTCATGAATACGGTTGGTACAAAGATTCAAGCCCGACTTGCTTCAAGTACAACAAATCCAAATATAGCTCAAGCACAAGCTTTGTTTGCTGACTATACTGCAAAGATAGCTGATGCAAGTGCACAAGCTACATCAGCTGTAGCAGAAGTCACTTCACTCGTACCAGACAATGGAAACAAGACAGTTGCAGCTTCAAACCTCGCAGCTCTCAAAGATGCCAAGAAGAAAATTCAAGCCGCACAGCAAGATATCGTCGCAGCTCGTAAGGATCTCGAAGGTATCAAGCAAATCTTGAGAGGTGGTCAAGTACACGATGAAACTGCGTCTACGACAGAAAGTCGATAAGTATTCATGACAAAAAGCCCCTTAGGGGGGCTTTTTTGCTATATGGTATAATTTGACACATATATGAATTCACCACTGAAAGTTAGTCTATGTATTCCTGCCTACAATGAAGAAAAAATCATTGCGGAATGTCTTAAGTATGTCAAAGAATCAGGAGGAGATTTTTTTGAGATTCTTGTTATCAATAATGCCAGTACTGATCGTACTGCAGAGATTGCTGCTTCTATCCCTGGTGTACGTGTTGTGTATGAAGAGAAAAAGGGATTGGTTATGGCTCGTCAACGTGCATATCTTGAAGCAAAAGGAGATGTACTTGCATTCGTTGATGCAGATACACGTATGCCTCGAGGATGGTACGAAAAGATCGTTGCTGAGTTTACTCATAATCCCAAGACGGTGTGTTTGAGTGGTCCGTATGTATATTATGATTGTCCCACATGGCATAGATTACTCACTTCATGGTCATGGACATATATCGCTTTTCCTGTGCACAAACTCATTACTGGATTTCTCGCGGTTGGTGGCAATTTCGTCATATCAAAGAAATGTCTTGATCAAATGAATGGATTTGATACAACTATTGCTTTTTATAGTGAAGACACTGATATTGCTCGACGTGCATCAAAATTTGGTAAAGTTGTATTCGATCTTAGTTTCAAAATGCCTTCATCAGGAAGACGTATGGTGGGTCAAGGATTCTTCAAGACCGGATGGTTGTACTATATCAATTTTCTTTCAGCTGCATTATTGAAGCGTCCTACAACTCAAAAATATATTGATATACGTTAGTTAGAGACTGGCGTTTTCTGCTTTGGTGCGGAGATTTTTGATAATGCGATACAAGACATATCCGATGAAGATGGTAATTGTGACAATTCCTATTCTGCCAAATATGTTATTGACTTGAATGTACCAATTACTAAAGAAGAGACCGACACACATGAGCATACCCGTCCATATACCCTCGCCGATAATATTGATGAACATGAATTTTGTAAATCGTACACGGACTATTCCGGCGGTAAAGAGAACAATGACCGCAAACCCAAGACCGTTTGAGATTTTGGAGAAAAAAAGAATTTTCTCATGATACCGAGTGTATGCGAGTTTCATCTTTTCTACACGCTCTTCAGTAATACCAAGATATTTACCCCCCATACGTTTGATGAAGCGATCTCCATAATGCATACCAGCGTAATAGAGGACAATGTCACCAGTGAGGTTTCCACACATGATGATCAGATATATGGGTATGAAATAAAAATGACCAAGTCGGATGAGTACGCCCATGATCATGGCCAGGAATGGTCCTTCGGCTATCGCAAGAATGTAAATAAGAATGTATACAAGAAGAGCATGAGATGTGGCGAAACTTATAATGAGTGCAGGTAAATTCATGGCAATAAACATTATTGTACCTCGTATTATGTTATATTTGTACTATGGTATACAAATATCTCCTCAAACCTATCCTCTTTCGTTTTGATCCTGAATCAGTCCATAACTTTTTTACTTCGTTTGGAGTATTCGCTGGAAAGCATAGTCTACTCCGCAAACTAGTAGCTTCTATATATAATTATCGCGGTACAGGTATTTCCAAAACTGTCGATGGTATCACCTACAGAACTCCTTTTTTGCTTTCAGCTGGTTTCGATTACAATGGTCAACTCACTGAAATCCTTCCATCTATTGGTTTGGGTGGTGAAGAGATCGGTTCGGTCACTGCACGACCATGTGAAGGTAATTCTCAGCCACGATTGACTCGACTCAAAGGTTCACAGAGTATTCTGGTCAATAAAGGTCTACGTAATGAAGGGGTTGATGTGATTATCGAAAGATTGAAAAAGAGAAAAGCTTCAAAAGACTTTGTATGTGGCATTTCTATTGCACGTACCAATGATCAATTATCCGTTCCTATTCAAGCAGGTATTGAAGATTACGTGTACTCATTCAAGCGACTCAATGAAGAAAACGTTGGTGATTATTATACGATCAATATTTCATGTCCCAATGCATTTGGAGGTGAAGCATTCACAACGCCTGTATTACTCGAACGATTGTTATCTGCTTTGAAAACTGTCTCTTGTAGCAAACCAGTGTATGTCAAAATGCCTATCAACATCCCATGGGAGCAGTTTGATAGTTTGCTCCAGGTCATCGTGAAGTATCAGTTACACGGTGTGGTTATCGGAAATCTCAATAAGGATTATTCATGTCTCGAAGTACGTGAAGAAGCACCTGCTGTATATAAGGGTGGTCTATCAGGCAAGCCATGTACACATCTATCGACAGAACTCATATATAAGACACGTGAAGCATATGGCAATCAATTTACGATTATCGGTGTAGGGGGAGTGATGTCTCCAGCTACAGCGCAAGAAAAGTTTGATGCTGGTGCGGATCTCGTACAACTCATTTCAGGATTGATATTTGAAGGACCGGGTTTAGTCAAGAAGTTGAATCGAGTGTATGCACGTGGTTTCAAATAATTTCTATAATAAAAATGCGGCCAAGGAGTGCTTGGCCGCATTGCGTTTTGATAGAGATTCAATGAGCGTATGCCGGCATGTGATTGCGATGAATCGGATGAACACGTTTCGATTTGCGTCGGACGTATTTGATACCATTGCGAAGCAGGTTGAAAAGTGTAGCAATCAAGTTTTCGATCTTTTCGACGCCGGTTTCAACGACAAGGGGGATGAACTGCTCAAGTTCCTTGCATTTACGGAGCAATTCCTCGCGCCATTGGTAGGAATCAACAATTCCAATCTTGAATGTGTGACCCTTGGCGAGTTTGAGAGAGTAAGCGCGAGTGATGCCATCCAATCCCAATTCCTTGGTAGGTAAGACCTTGTAATCCACCACACGCAGAGATTTCTTGGGGGCTTTGGTGCGACGCATGATACCAAATACAGTAAGCATGATATCGTCTTCATCGTGACTGAACTTCTTTTGTTGTTTCATCTGACAATCCTTTTGGTTAGATGTTGTTTGTGCAAAATAAACCGTCATTTTGAGTCTACCACTTTGTATATATTTTGCTACATGTTGCATGTGCATAACTCTATGTTAGAATAGGAGCATTAATCTAACAGTATACCCATGAAAAAAATTCGCGTAGCAATAAATGGTTTTGGTCGTATCGGTCGCGCATTCCTCAAAGTCGCTCGTACCCGTCAAGAGATTGAGATTGTCGCCGTCAATGACCTCGGTTCACTCGAAAGTTTGGCATATCTCCTCAAATACGACACTGCCTACGGAGTAAGTCCATTTGACGTATCTATCAATGAGAAAAATCATTCTCTCATCGTCGATGGTCAGGAAATCCAGTTCACCAGTGAAAAAGATCCAACCAAGCTCCCATGGAAAGCGATGGGTATCGATATTGTCGTCGAATCAACAGGCCTCTTCACTTCCGGTGACAAAGCCAATGCTCATATCGTCGCTGGAGCAAAGCGTGTTGTTGTTTCTGCACCAACCAAGGATGAAGCAGATGCAGTTGTGAAGAGTGAGACTATTCTCATGTCCATGAATGAAGACAAGCTCGAGTCTTGTGTTATTTCTTCAAATGCATCATGTACGACAAATGCTGGTTCACCACTTATCGCTATTCTCGACGAATCAGTTGGTATCGAAAAAGCTCTCTTGAATACCGTTCATGCCTACACCGCTTCACAAGCACTCGTCGACGGTCCATCAAAGAAAGATCTTCGCGAAGGTCGTGCTGCTGCGCAAAATATTGTTCCTTCATCAACAGGAGCTGCAATTGCAGTTACCAAGGTAGCTACACAACTCAAAGGTAAGTTCGATGGTATTTCGATCCGCGTGCCAGTAGTAACTGGTTCAATTGTAGATGTCACATTTCTTGCCAAGAGAGATACGACCGCCGAAGAGATCAATACTATCTTGAAGAAAGCGGCTGCACAGGATCGTTGGAGAAATATTTTCACTGTCACCGAAGAACCTCTCGTTTCTCATGATATCATCGGTAATCGTCATGCTTCTATTGCTGATCTCGAAATGACACGTGTTGTCGGAGGCAATTTGGTGAAGGTGTTGGCGTGGTATGACAATGAGATGGGGTATACGTATACGCTGGTGGAGCATGTGATCAAGGCGGGGAGGTTGGTTTAATAATCTATACACATGAAAAATTTACAAAAAGGATCGATGGCTATGTGGATAATAGTAATAGTTGCCATTTTAGTTTTGGGACTTGGAGCTTATTATTATCAACATAAGCAAAAAATTACTTTGTCGACACCGTCTAGTTACCTTGTTCCTGGAAAAGTTCCAGACGGATATAAACTGACATCTACAATACCCTTAAATGGTTATGATTCCGAATATAATTATTCTTTAGGTAAAAGTAGTATTCAATTTCGAGAAGTTGCTGGTTACAAGTCTTTTGATGATTATGTAAAGTCTTGGACTAGATCAAATGGTACGGTGATAAAAGAATTTACATATAATGGAAATAGAGGGGTTGTAGTAGCGTACGATTTTCCAGCAGGTAACCATTTGTATGAATTAGGTTATCAAAATGATATTTTTATAGAACGAATCCTTTCTGATAATAGTATTACTCCTGATGCATTAATTGATATTTTGAAAGGAATGGAAGTAAAGAAATTACAAAACTAACATGAGTTCTAGATACAGTTTTAGTGGAGTCGGTAGTCCTAATTACGGAAATTTTGGCGTATTCAATTCATATATCGGCAAGTTCGTATTATTCGTTTTAGTCGTTCTTATATTATATGGTGTATATATGCTCGTAAAAGTATTTAGAAATAAAAAATAATTATGGAATCCTACGAAAAACTTGTACGAGATAATATTCCAGAGATACTGGATAAGAAAGCTGTGCCATATGAAAAGAGAATCGCTTCTCCAGAAGAATATAAAACAGAATTGATCAAAAAACTTGGTGAAGAAGTCCAAGAATTTCTTGATGCGAGTGGTGACGTGGACGAATTGGCTGACGTGATCGAAGTAGTTGAAGCATTGAAGAAACTTCCTGAATACCAAAGTGTTGAAGAGGTGCGTACCAAGAAAAGAGAAGAACGTGGTGGTTTCGATGCGCGAATTATCGTAAAAGGTGAAAAATGAGCGTAGGACTAGGTTCTGGCTTAGTCGTGCTATACTATTTATATGAAAACTCAAACTATCGTTCTTGCCTCAGATCATGCAGGATTTGCACTCAAAGAAGCAGTCAAATCATTCCTGCAAAAAGATCTCAAAGATAAAAATTACAACGTGTTGGATGTTGGTGCACATGAACTCATTCCAGGTGATGATTATCCTATATATATGAGCGAAGCAGCGATACGTGTTGCAAAGGACTTGAAAGGAGATACCAAAGCCATCATTTTTGGTGCGTCAGGACAAGGTGAAGCTATCGTGGCAAATCGTTTCCCTGGTGTACGTGCAGTGGTCTGGTATGGCGGTGATCAAGAGGTACTCAAGAAAACTCGAGAACACAATGACGCCAACGTTCTTTCTATTGGCGCAGCATATGTCGAAGCGGATGCAGTATGTGATGCAGTTGCAGTGTGGTTGGATACTCCATTTAGCGAGGATGAACGACATGAGCGAAGAATCAGTCAAATAGATAATATTGAGTAATATATGAAACGAGCTGAAATTATTCCTGCTATATTGCCAAAAGATTTTGCTGAACTCCAAGATAAAGCTGATTTGGTCAAAGATTTTGTAAAAACTATCCAGATAGATGTCTGTGATGGTCAATTCACGCCTGTACCATGTTGGCCATACAAGAAACAGGATGATTCATTTGATAAAATTCTCAAAGAAGAAGACGGTCTACCAGGATGGGAGAAACTCAATTTTGAAATTGATCTCATGGCAAATAAGCCAGAGACA
>JBAWXC010000035.1:0-6577 GCA_037144235.1 Candidatus Tayloriibacteriota bacterium
GTCACCGCTTGAGCATGTACAAAAAAAGGCGATGCAAACAACAGAAAAACCGCAATAACGGCAAAACGAACATTACTTTTCATATATCTATTATAGCAGAAAATAATTTTCAATTTTCAAGGTTAAAGTCTACATTTTCAAGTAAATACAAAAATCCCAAACTGTAGTATAGTTTGGGATTTTTGAAAATTGAACCTTGTAAATTGAAAATTACTTTTTTTCTTCCTTTGCTGGAGCGGCGGCTTCTTCACCTTCCTTCACTTCCTTGCCCTTTGCATCAGAAACTTCGATAGCTGACATGTCGATAGTTGTAGGAGCTTCAACTTCTTCCTTGGCGACTGAGATAGAAGCAATGATATCATCTGCACCAACCTTGATTTCTACACCTGCAGGAATAGTGAGATCCTTTGCATGAATAGTGTCGGTGAGCTCGACGAGCTTTGAAATATCAACTTCGATACTCTGTGGGAGATCCTTTGGAAGAGCTTCGATCTCGATTTCACGGAGGACTTTGACGAGAATACCTGCTTTGTCTTTGACGGCAGATGAAACACCGACGAATACGAGAGGAACGGCAACTTCAACCTTCTTGCCCTTTTCG
Source organism: Candidatus Tayloriibacteriota bacterium (assembly GCA_037144235.1). GTDB lineage: Bacteria > Patescibacteriota > Minisyncoccia > Phycocordibacterales > PALSA-1337 > C7867-002. The sequence continues at coordinate 602 of JBAWXC010000035.1, forward strand.
AGGACATAGAAATCAGCGTGACGAGGTTCACCTGACAATGGATGGATATCTACTTCATGAATAAGAGTCTCATGATTTTCTTTGCCATCGTTCAAGATAACAACTGCTGATTCACCTGCTTTCTTCCAGACTTTCTTGAAATCTACGAGAGAGACAGACACAGATGTTGATGATTCTTTTGGACCATAAAATACTGCAGGCATCTTGCCTTCAGCTCTGATCTTGTCGAGACTGACCTTTACGTCACGCTTTTCTGCACTTAGATTGAATGTTGCCATAGGTCCTTAAGAGTAATATAAATGACAAAAAAAGGCAAGCCTATCCTCACATGTGAAGACATTGCTTAGTGAAGTACGTAAAAATAGACGATCAATCCCGTAAGGATAAAATTGATAGAAATAAAACCTGCAAGAAGAGTTGTGGCACTTCCTTCACTTTGAGTAATATGATGCTTCATGAGCCAACCCATCATCCCTCGTGGATATGATGATGGTACCCCTACACGAGGAATACTTCCCTGCGGAGAAGGACGACGAGTTTCGAAATCTGTATCAAATTCTACGTCAGACATATGCTTAGTATACCATATTGGCAGGTACACCCCCTTCAAGTATGTTGATAATATTTTGTGTTGATAATATAGCCATATCTTGACGTGCCTCTTCGGTCGCTGAAGCTATATGAGGTGTGATAATAACATTTGGTAACTCTGCCAACCCTTTGACTGGCCGTGGTTCAAATTCGAGCACATCAAGTCCAGCTCCTGCAATCACTTTGTTCTGAAGAGCAGTGAACAATGCCTGTTCATCAACTACCGGACCACGTGAGGTATTAATCACGAATGCTGTTGGCTTCATCAGCTTGAAATGACTTGCATCAATCAAGTGATGGGTTGATTCATTGAGTGGTACGTGAATAGAAATAATATCCGCTTGCTTCAAGACATCTTCAATCGTCGGCCAGAATGAAGCTCCGTGTAGACTCTCTATCTTTTGATTACGTGCAATATCGTGATATGCGATACGCATACCAAATCCTTTTGAAGCAATACGAGCGACTTCGGAGCCGATTCTTCCTGCACCAATGAGTCCAAGTGTCTTACCTGCTACTTTGATACCGTGGAAGATCATCGGATCCCAACCATTGTATTTCCCGGCACGAACAAACTCATCTCCTTCAACGATACGACATGAAAGTGCAAGAATGAGACCCCACGCATGTTCTGCTACACGATCCGCTCCACCACCAGGAGTATTGGTGAGTGCAATACCACGCTTTTTTCCCTCTTCAACATTGAAATTGTTAAAACCAATTGCATAATTTGCGAAAATTTTGACTGTTGGAGCTGCGTCGTAGACTTCAGCGTCAACCATATCAGTCAACAACGTAAGCACGGCGTCATATGGCTTTTTGTGCAAGAAATCAATCAGCTCATTCTTGCTGAGTGGCCTATCATATGGGCTCACATCAACTTCGTATCCACGATTCTTGAGCATTGATATACCGATATCAGGAATTTTTCTCGTGATGAATACTTTTTTCATATTACAAAAAATTGACTATTTTTAATTTTGCTTCTACGACGTCTTGCATTGCATGTTTACCTCCTTTGAGATACTTGTATGGTGCCACTTCGTCAGGATTTTCAGAGAGAGTCTTGATAAGACCACTACGATACGCTACACGTAGTTCGGTATTGACATGAACAATAGCAACGCCAGCTTTGATACATCCCTGTATATCAGAAGCGGTATTTCCAGAAGCACCATGAAGTACAAGTGGAATATGTGTTACAGAAGAAATCTCTTGAACGCGTTCAATGTTGAGTGCTGGCTCACCTCCACGTACAAGACCATGAATATTTCCGACTGCTGGAGCAAGCATATCAATACCTGTTTCTTTGACGAACTGAAGTGCAACTTCTGGCTTGGTCATATTTTCAGCACCAACTACAGCACCTGTAGGAATAGCATCAAGTAACTTTGAAGATGTGCCAATAAAACCAAGTTCACCTTCTACGATCACATCACGACCTGATGCGCGAGCATATTCGACACATTTCTTGGCAATTGAAACATTTTCTTCAAAAGATAACTGTGCCCCATCAAAAATAACTGAATCGAAACCAGCATCAATCGCTTCTTTTACACGTTCAAAAGAATACGTATGATCCGCATTCAAGAAAATAGCTTGTCCGCGATGTTCACGAATACTTTTGACTACTGCCGATATTTCATTGACCCCTACATAATCACGTTCACCTTCTGAAACACCAATAATCACTGGAACTTTGAGAGCGTGTGCGGCATCCGCAACTGCCCATACCCCATCAAGTGTAGATACATTGAAATGTCCGATTGCTACTTTTTTTGCGAGAGCTTGTTCTATATGTTCACGTAATGTCATGGATATAGTATATCATGTATGTTATTCCCGCGAAGGACCATATAGGGTATACTAGTGCCATGAATCCAAAACATAATCCACATTATTTTTCTCGTCGTGATATTCATGGCCAAGAAATAGAGACGCACCTCGAACGTATTAACAAAGAATTTAGAGATGGCTTTGCTTTCCTCCGCAAATACCCAAAGTCAGTTACTATATTCGGTTCATCACTTGTTACACCGGAAAGTGAAACGTACAAGAGCGCACAACTTCTCGGTGAAGCGATCGCTCGTGATTGTGGCTACGCCGTCATCACTGGTGGCGGACCCGGAGTGATGGAAGCAGCAAACCTCGGCGCAGCACATGCTCACGGTCAGTCAGTTGGACTCAATGTCACCCTTCCCCATGAACACCATATCAATGGTGCAGCCAATGACTCCATGAAATTCGCCTACTTCTTCTCACGAAAAGTCATGCTCACATTTGCAGCCGAAGCATACGTCTTCTTCCCTGGTGGTTTCGGCACATTCGATGAATTGTTCAGTATTCTCACCTTGATTCAGACTGGCAAGATTCCTCATGTGCCTATCGTATTGTTTGGTACTGAGTTCTGGAATGGTTTCTTGAAGATGATGCAAGAAAAAATGTTTGCAGAATATCACACCATTGATCCTCATGATCTTGAACTCGTACACGTCACTGATTCAGTCGAGTTTGTCGTTGAACTCATCAAGAAAGCTCCGGTATCTGAGTGGTGGAGAAATATCAACTAGTTTAAAAAATACTCCATATGGAGTATTTTTTAAATCTCTCGTGGCTTGTATTCTGCAGGTGCTCTGGTGAGCCACCATTCTATCTGTTCCTCATTGAGGAGTCCTTCTTGCGCACCGATGAATTGAGCAACAGACATCGGATTGACGGGTGCCCACGTGAGTGCTTCGAGTGGAGATTTACCCATACACAATGCAGACATAAATGTAGAAGCGAATGCATCACCGCAACCTGTTCTCTCGAATGGCGCCTTCGGATCTGGATATATCGGCATGAAATAATAATGTTCACCATCGAACATATATGCACCCTTTGGACCATCAGTAATGAGTACTATTTTGGGCCCAAATTTTGCAATACCATTCAATAAAACTTTGATATCACGTGAATGGGTATCGAGAATACGTTGTGACTCTTCAACGTTGACGATGAAGACATCAGTGCGTTCATATATCTTTTTGAGCTTTTCTATACCGAGCTTCATTTGAAATGTACCTGGCTGGAATGCAAGACGAACCTGTGGGTGTGCAATGAGATACTCTGCGATTGCCTGATGATACTGTTCACTTGATCCCCCCATTGAAGTCAGGTATATCCATCGTGGTTCTGGAAATCGTGGGAGAGTATATCCGTAGTCGACATGATTGACGAGAATGGTACGGTCAACGTCATACCACAATACAAAGTGATAATTTGTTGCTTTATTGTTATGAACAGTTACGTGAGTAGTGATGACACCATTTTTCTCGAGTGCATTCATGCACTCTTTTCCATTGAGATCAGTTCCTACATCAGAAATGAGAGCTGAACGTAATCCGAGACGAGTTGCGGCAACAGCAGCATTTGCAGCATTGCCGACACCTTTGATGATTTTGACATATTCAAAAGGAACTTTGTCTCCAAATGGAAGACAAATTTCACATGCTTCAGTATCCACCTTGCAGTGAATAGCAGCATTCTGTAATCGAATGAATGCGTCAGTAGTTACATCGCCAATAGCGATGATGTCGAGGTGCTTCTTGAACATGACTTTATTATAGCAAAAATTTCTAATTGACCTAATTGTCTAATTTCTAAGAAATGACCAATACTCAATAATCCAATTCACCATACTATTACTCTGTCGAAGATTCCTTAGATCAATTAGGTTAATTAGAAATTAGGTCAATTATCATGTACTATAGCATTATCATGATTTCATTTGATATCAAAGCTCGCCTTCCCAACGGTCGTGGACGTGCTGGAGTCATACATACTTCTCACGGTGATATTCCTACACCTGCATTTATTCCTGTAGCCACAAAGGCAACACTCAAATCTCTCACTCCTGAAATGTTACGTGACGCTGTCGGAGCAGATGCAACCTTGGCGAACACCTATCATCTCTACCTCCAACCTGGATCTGATATTGTGAAAAAAGCTGGAGGGTTGCACAGGTTCATGAATTGGCAGGGACCGACATATACCGATTCTGGTGGATTCCAAGCATTTTCACTCGGTGCAGCGTTTGGTAAAAACGTCAGTAAGCTCGCTCAAGTAAAAGATGAACCAACATCAGATGATACGAATGATGAACCGACTGCACGTTTGGCACATGTCGACGATGAAGGTGTCACATTCAAATCGATCATTGATGGTTCGACACATCGCTTTACTCCCGAATCTTCCGTTGAAATCCAACATGCCATCGGCGCAGATATGATCTTTGCCTTTGATGAATGCATATCTCCGCAAGAATCATACGAACGCCAAAAACTCGCTGTCGAGCGTACAACTCGTTGGGCAGAACGTTGTCTCAAACATCATAAGGAACTGTTAAAAGAAAAAGAGGGACATACTTCTGCTGAAGGGGCTTTCGGAGCCGAGACGTCGGCGAGAAGGAGTGCGCGCTTAGCAAAGCGCGACACGTACCCTGAAGTGGAAGTACGTCCCTCTTTTTCTCCAACACTGCTCGGAATAATCCAAGGTGGACGTCATCAAGATTTGAGAAAACAAAGTGCTCGAGAAATTGGTGCTATGGATTTTGAAGGATTTGGTATTGGTGGTTCTTTCGACAAAGCTGATATTGCCACTGCTGTTGGCTGGGTCTGCGATGAACTTCCAGAAAACAAACCTCGTCACCTCCTTGGTATCGGCGAACCAAATGACCTCATTCTCGGAATCGAAAATGGTATTGATACTTTTGACTGTGTTGCTCCTACGCGCATTGCCCGTAACGGTGGTGTCTATGTGAAGCAGGGTCGCTTGAATTTGTTAAATGCAAAATTTGTCGATGACTTCACACCAATCGATCCTCTCTGTGGTTGTTATACCTGCAAGAATTATTCACGCGCCTATGTTGCCCACCTCTTCCGCGCCAAAGAAATGCTCGCAGCCACTCTCGCTTCTATCCATAACCTCTATTTCATCGTCCATCTCGTCAAACGAGCACGCCAAGCAATCATTGATGGGACGTATGAGGAGTTTAAAAAGGAGAATCTGGTCAAATAAAAAGTGCGCCAACCGAAGTCAACGCACATTGATTAACAATTGATTAAAACCTAAAGGGTTTAAGTTGCCTTTAACAACGGATGTGTCAACAGCAAATATTGTCCGTAACTCATCCATTGACCACGATATTTAATCTCGGGATTCTGGGTAATATAAAAACCCTGAATGGCTGATTTAACATCTTCCTTAATTACACCGAGACTCTCGAGAATAAGAGTTGCAACATCCAAAGATGACTCGCAAAATCCTTCTTTACGTTTAAGGAGAAAAGTAAATCTCATAGAACGATCATCTGGACCGTTTTGCATGTCGGTAATACGTCCAGAC
>JBAWXC010000036.1:0-6556 GCA_037144235.1 Candidatus Tayloriibacteriota bacterium
GTAGACGTCATAACATATGTGTCACTGTCGTGACCAACGTGCTCCTCTATTCATTTCTGCCCTCCACAACAAAACATGAAAAAAACCACCCTGACTGCACTGGCCATTGGTCTGTGCGGTTTCTCCATCCATGCTGCTGAAGTCTCCACACCGAACATCACGATTTACAACTTCGTGGTTACGGCTCCGACCAGTCCATCAAACTCCTTCTCATTGCAAAACGCGATGAGTTACATCGACAAACGCGGAGTGGTTGGTCTGATTCCAATCAATGTCGCGGGTGATCCTGCGGCAGTTAACATGCCTCACATGTTGCGTGTCTGCGATATCATTTATTCGCCGGCCTCGTATTATATGTGGGATGCGACCAACAACCCTACTGGTTCGTTTGCTCTGCAAAATGGCAAACGCCTCGGTTGGGGTTTGGATTGGACTGATGTCACACCGTTCCTGGCGTCGGATATTTACTTCAGTTGCAATTCCGATGAGCCAGCCAATGCGCTGCACTATGTCGGTAACATTGCGACCAACACAGCTGACGGTTCACCGCTCTCATTCTCGTCCACGCTTCGTGGTGAGCTTTGGGATGCCAACGGTAATGTGATCGCAACCTATTACAATGGTGAAGCGGTCGCAACACACTCAGTCAATCGGGTGATGTGTCTCATTCGCGAAGGCTACTATGCCTCCGATACCAACATCTTGGCGCTGGACTTGAATTATTTCAAGAACCACATACCCATGGAGGTCTGTGTCCAGTTCTATCGGAACAATGGTCAAGGTGCCAGTAAATGTCTGAGCAGTCGGCCATGGTTGACGTTTGCCCCTAATGGTATTCATACGGCAACGTTCACCCTTGAAGGTCAGCGCCAGCTGGGAATGGTTTACACCATTCAAGGCACATCGGGTGATCCGCAGTGGCACGCCCTCAATTCGCCTGTTTCGTGGAATAACGTGTTCACATCGGTGATTGACGGCTTTGTCTATGACGGCCCGTATCAGCCCAATGGATGGTTTCGTGTGATGGAAGGCAGTGCTCCTATCACTCCTTCGTTCCTTCTGGTGCATAGCAAAAGCACCTCTCTACCGTCGGCTCAGATTTCCAACGGTCCAGAATAAAATAAGTTCTCAATCTGCATTTCCTCGCCGGCAACGGCGGGGATTCTTTTTTACGTAGGTCGCACTTACGCAGGTGCGACCTACGTAAAATATTGACATACAGTCGGTGATGTGATAGGGTATGCACCTATTAATCACTGCACGCTTTATACACATTCTTATATTATTTATGAATATTTCACGCCTTATTACAGTTTCATTGTTCGTCACATCTCCATTGTTCGTAGGTGTTACTTTTGTTAATGCACAACAGTCAGACTTTGTTCCTACACTCGGACCAAGTTCAGATACCACAACTATTCCATCAACAATAATTGATACAGGTACTGAAGGATCTACCACACTCATTGCATCGACTACTGGTTCAAATACAGCAGAAGGTGGTACAACACTCGTTCCTTCAAATGGTGGTTCAAACAATGCAGAAGGAGGTACCACATTGGTTCCTACAGTCGGTGGCCAGAATGGCGACGAAATAGGTACTCAGAATGCAACTGATACACAGACTGGCGGTTCATCAAATTCTTTTGGTGGAGGAAGTTCAGGAGGTTCATTTGTTGGAATTTCTGCAAATTCTATCGCTTCAACAACTACTTCATGCCCACTCATCACAACCTACATGACATTTGGTGGAAACAACAATGCATCTGATGTTTCAAAACTTCAGGCATATCTCAAAAATGTAGAAGGCTTGAATGTTGATGTGACTGGCGTATATGATCAAAAGACTGTCGATGCCGTCAAAGCATTCCAGGACAAATATCACAATGACACTATGGGACCATGGGGTGCAGCACTTGCTTCAGGACGTGTGTATATCACTACATTGAAGAAAATCAATCAGCTTGCATGTAGTTCAGCACTCACTCTTTCTGCTGACGAACTCGCAATTATTGATTCTTACAAGAATACCGTAGCTACAGGGACATCTACCCCAGGTAGTATTGGTCAAGGCACAACAACACCACAAGTTGGTACAAATGGTACTAACGGTGCCAACACTGCAGCAGCAGCAAATGCTCCAGTCTTACAGCGTTTCTGGAATTTCTTGAAGAGTATCTTCTAACACTTCATAACATAAAAAATCCCACATACTCTGTGGGATTTTTTATAGTACTATTTGTCTAATCTTTTAGTACCGTCAGCTTTGAGTGCTCGAGGTGTATCAGTTGTATGTAATGATCCAGCGAGTGCGATCATGAGGGCATTGTCACCTGAAATATGTCGTGTAGGCATATAGAGCGGGATAGCGTATTCATCGGCAACTGCTTGGAATCTATGACGAAGTACGTGGTTTGCACTGACACCTCCACCAATGATGAGTGTCTCTGCACCTGTCTCATCGATCGCTTTTCTAAGTTTTGCTTCGAGAGTTTCGGTAACTGCTTGTTCAAATTCATGCGCCAATCCTTTTTTGAAATCATCGGAGAGGACACCAGAAGCATCACTACCTGCACGAACCGCATAGAGGACTGCAGTCTTGAGTCCTGAAAATGAGAAGTTGAGATCTTTGCTTCCGATCATAGGACGAGGAAGTGATACAGGTGAAGGGATTTTTTGTTCCCATGCTTCATGGGCGAGTTTGGATATATGTGGACCTCCAGGATATGGTAATCCGAGAAGGCGTGCCACTTTGTCGAATGCTTCACCGACGGCATCATCTTTGGTTTGTCCGATGATGGAATATTTCAATTGTTCATCGATAGTGACGAGTTCGGTATGTCCTCCACTGATAAGTAATGCAAGTGCAGGGAAATGTACCGGTTTGAGTATTTGCCATGTACCCATAGCAGTATCTGAGGTGAGAAGTGATCCGATGACATGTCCTTCCATGTGGTTCACTGGAATGAGTGGAATATTCCAGAGACTACCGAGTATGCGTGCGAAACTAATACCTACCCATAATGCTGGTTCAAGCCCTGGACCTTCGGTGACTGCGATACGATCAATACGAGGAATGTTTTTGAGGAATTCTGCGTGAATGACAGATTCGTAGAGATCAGGATTGGTTTCTTGTAAGGACTTGAATGAGTCGAGAGTCTTTGTGAAGTGTTCGAGAGATACGCATACTGTACCAGGTTCAATATCAGTAAATAGTTTATGAAGAAGAGGAACGATATTTTTTCCATGCTCACGTTTGGCAAGAGTAGGGAATACACCACCATATGCACTATGGAGATCTGCTTGGGAATGTACGAGTGAAGCGATAACTCGACATCGTGTATTGAGCCCAGTTCCTTCCGTTTCAATCAGTGCGAGAGCGGTATCATCACACGATGTTTCTATGCCGAGGATTATCATGAAGCTATTATGCCTGTATATAGAGATATCAGTCAATATGCTTGCGTAGGTGCGACCTACGCATATATAATTACGATACTAATCAACCAATCAAAAATACTATGAAAACAACAGGACTTTCAGGAAATGAGATGTATTGTATACATGAGCTCGGTTACAAAGCGGGAGATCTTGTGGTGGGTAACAGTGTACATGCACTTGGTTTTGGAAGAAGTATCGGATCAACATTTCGTACTATCGCTGGTGGAGAGATAACCCAATTTACCAATCTCATAGAAGAAGGTCGTGCCGCAGCTCTCGCTCGCATGGAAAAAGAAGCACAAGATCGTGGTGCTATAGGTATCACGGGAGTGACAAGTGAAATCGTCTTTCATGGAGGTAACATAGAATTCTTGTCAGTCGGATCTTCTTTGCATACAAAAGGCAACAATGGTCAACCAGAAGTATTTTCTTTTAGTACGTCTACTGATGGTCAAGATTTGCTCGCACAAAAAGATGCAGGATATGATCCGGTGAAATTTGTCTTTGGAAATGTTGCGTATTCTATCGGTATTACCAGTGGCATCATTGGAGCGTTCAAGACACTTGCTCGCGGTGAGATCAAAGAATTTTCAGATATTTTCAATAAGACAAGACATCTCGCTTTGGAGAGAATCACTGCCGAAGCACAAAAGAGTGGTGCAAATGCAGTGGTTGGTATTGAGACCACGATACTTCCTTTTGGTATGAGTGGAGTAAAGGAAATGCTTATGATAGGTACTGCTTCCAAGAATCCTAACCTTCCACAGGATCAAGTGGTTACCAGTGATCTCACTCCTCAAGAAATGTGGAATTTGAACAAAATGGGGTATGCACCAGTGAAACTTCTTATTGGTACCTCAGTGTATTCTCTCGGTCTCGTCGGTGGTATTACGTCCGCATTCAAGTCTTTTGTGAAGGGTGAGATTTCTGAACTCTCAACACTCATCTATGAAGCTCGAGAAAATGCTTTGGCAATCATAAATAATGAAGCAAATGCGATTGGTGCTGATGAAGTGGTGGGTGTAAAGACGTATGTATATCAACTCGGCAGTGGTCTTATAGAATTTATGGCTATCGGTACCGCGGTCAAGAAGATAGAGGGTATATCAAACAAGAGCGCTCAGTTGCCACCTCAGGCATTTACGAGTGATTGGGATACCTTTGTGGATACAGCAGAGATGAGTTTTGGTATCAATCTCAATAAGAATTAAAACTAGATTTTATGGCGTGAATTTGGTAGAGTATTACAAATTCTGGTCGAAAACTTTTTCTGGCTTCGCCATAAAAAGTTGTTCGATCCGAATTTCCTTGGGAAAGGAAATTCGCGCGGTTAGCTCAGTTGGTAGAGCATCCCCTTGACGTGGGGAGGGTCACAGGTTCAAGTCCTGTATCGCGCACCACAAAATTCTATATAACCACTACGCATTGCGAAGCAATGCACAGGACTTGAACGGCGGACGAATGAGCACATTCGCCACTGGGTCAGATGTTTCGTCTAGCAACACGAAACCGCGAGCCGGTGGCCAGTCCGAGCCGAACTGGTGAGGCGAGAGACGAGGCCAAGTCCTATCTGATTACGACGTGTGACCAAGTCCTGTATTAGATGGATTATTTAAGTTTCGTCGTACAATGCGCACAGCGATTTGCGAGAAGAGGAATTTCACTCAAACATTCTGGACACTTTTTTGTGGTTGGGTCTGCAGGGACGTCTGATTTTCGTGTACGTGCAATGAGTTTGTTGATAGGGAGTACGACGAGGAAATAAATAGAAGCAGCAACAATCAAGAATGAAATGAGTGCATTCAAGAAATCACCGTACATGAATCGACTTCCATTGACCATGAAGTATAGTCTCGAGAAATCAGGAACATGACCAAAGATACCAATGATAGGCATGATCATATCTTTGACGAGAGCAGTGACGATGCCGGTAAATGCGGCACCAATGACGATACCTACGGCGAGATCAACAACGTTGCCTCGGAGGATGAATTGTTTGAAGCCAATAAGCATGTCAGTGTATGTTTTCATGGGTTATAGATGATATGGTAAATAAATATATATTGAGTACAACATAGCATATCATTATAAAAATGACGAGTATAGATTGTAGTATGTATTCCTCGCAAGCCAATCAAGTGTTATGATTCTTATATTATCAGTATTAGTTTATTTTATATGTATAGTCACGATTCACATGATGATCATTCGGTTCATAACAATATAACTTCAGAAAGATTGAGTGCGTTTACTGATGGGGTAATGGCTATTATTATCACTATTGCTGTTTTGGAGCTCAAAACACCACTAAACGGAGATATTCATTCATTGATACCGCTCATACCGATATTTATCACGTATGCGATCAGTTTTCAGACGATCGGTACATATTGGAACAATCATCATCACTTACTTCGGGTGACTGATCATATCAGTACAGGAATCATGTGGTCGAATCTTAATTTACTTTTCTGGCTCTCTCTGATTCCATTTGCAACTGGTTGGTTGGGTGAAAATCATGGAGGTACTATCCCAACAGTTTTTTATTCACTGATATTATTGTTATGTGCTATTTCATATACAATTTTCCAAGATCAAGTAGTGAGACATTCAAGTAATAGGCAAGAATTTAAAAAGGAATTGAATAAGAGTCACAAAGGTATTATTTCACTCGCATGCTATGTGTTGGCTGTCTGTTTTGGTTTTTATAATCCCATTATTTCGGATGTACTGATTATCTTTGTTGCAATTATGTGGTTTATTCCTGATAAGAGAATTGAGAAGTATCTGTAAGAGTAGCCCTACGGGGAATCGAACCCCGATTACCGCCTTGAAAAGGCGATGTCCTAACCGTTAGACGATAGGGCCGGAACGAAAGAAACTATAACATAATTGCACCGTTTTTGTAAATTTCAGAAAAAGTGCTAAGGTTTACGAGTTCAACCAATAGGGAAAGGTGGCTGAGTGGTTGAAGGCACCGCTCTCGAAAAGCGGCAGGGGCGCAAGCTCCTCGAGGGTTCAAATCCCTCCCTTTCCGCACAATAAAATTATCTGTTATAGTATCTTCGCAACAATATCCGTATTCATGCGCTGCCTCGCATGAATCAATTACTCA
>JBAWXC010000037.1:0-6486 GCA_037144235.1 Candidatus Tayloriibacteriota bacterium
GGTTCATTCTTCTACGCTATCATCGCCGGTCTGTTACCCTCATTGATCTGGCTTTTCTTTTGGCTCCGTGAAGACACTCATTCACAACCTCGCTCACTCATTACTTCCCTTTTCTTTGGTGGCATGATCGCTGTCATCATCGCTATATTCTGTGAAAAATTTATATCACTCATGGTTGCCAACGATCAGATCCAATACACTCTTTGGGCAGCGGTAGAAGAAATCGGCAAATTCATCGTCGTTGGTGCGATCGCTATGAATTCAATCAACAACAAGGAACCTGTTGATGCGATGATTTATTGTGTTGCGGCAGCACTTGGGTTTGCAGCTCTCGAAAATACACTCTTCATCATGGATCCTTTTTCTCATGGTGATGTGGCACGCGGTATTGTCACCGGCAATATGCGTTTCATCGGAGCAACACTGGTACACATCGTGAGTTCTGCTTGTGTCGGCTTTACGTATGGATATGTCTTCTACAGTGGCAAATTCCTCAAGACTATCGCTATCCTCATCGGCCTTGCAGGTGCGATTGCTATTCATGCCTCGTTCAATCTATCAATCCTTCATGCAAACCCAACTGATACACTCAAAACATTTGCATGGATTTGGGGTGCAGTCGTTTTCCTTATTATTCTTTTTGAAGAAGTAAAAGCGGTACACATGAGGAAGTTACAAAAAGCATAACTGTGGATTACTTTAAGATACTAATTATTGTATAATATACACATATGGCAAAAGACACTCGAACATTTTTTGAACGACTTACCGGCACTGTCCGTATGGACGACAAAACACCAGAAAAAGCTTCCAAGAAGCTCCCTGATGAAGAGTCATCATGGATGGATGAAGCGACCGAAGAAGACGCTGAGCTCACCGTCGATGTATATCAGACCGCTGACATGATCATCATCAAGAGTATGATCGCTGGTGTTCGACCAGAAGATCTTGATATTTCTATCACCCGCGACATGGTCACCATCCTAGGCAAACGCGAAGAAGAACGCAGCATCAAAGAAGATGATTATTTTGTCCGTGAATTGTACTGGGGTTCATTTTCTCGTGCGATCGCCCTCCCTGCTGAGATCGATGTCGATGAAGCAGAAGCTGTTGAAAAGCATGGTTTACTTATCTTAAAGTTGCCAAAGTTAGACAAGAAGAAACAGTCGAAACTCAAAGTTAAGACGGTGTAGTCGCAATATGCGATGCGAATAATCGCAGGCATGCGAATGACGCGAATAGGTCGCATTTGCTATTATTATTTGGTGACTACATCAAACACATCTCAAATAATATATAAAGAACTTTCCTATATATTAAATGGAATCTTTTTTGATGTGCATAATCAAATGGGTAGATTTGCAAAAGAGAAACATTATGCTGACCTATTAGAAGATGTGTTTAAAGAAAGAAATATTAAATATGCACGTGAACATAGAATTATAGATACAAATGATCGAATCGATTTTCTAATAGATGAAAAAATTATCTTAGAAATAAAAGCCAAAACATTAATCTTAAAGCAAGATTATTATCAAACTCAGAGATATTTACATGCAACCAATAAAAAGCTCGGCCTTCTTGTTAATTTCCGTAATCGTTATATAAAACCCATACGAGTAATTAACGCCGACATTCCCTAGCTAATGATGCGCTGTATTCGCGTCATTCGCATGCCTGCGATTATTCGCATCGCACTTAGATATCCAAATTCGCCGACTTGGCATTGGACTGGATAAATGATTTGCGTGAAGGCACATCATCTCCCATGAGCATATCGAAGACTTTGTCAGCTTCGATCGCATCATCAACAGTCACTTGGCGAAGGATGCGACGCATCGGATCCATAGTAGTTTCCCAGAGTTCATCGTGGTTCATTTCTCCGAGACCCTTGTAACGCTGGATAGAAATCTTCGGTGTTTTTGTGTTTGCTTCTTGTGATTTTCCTGAATCTTGAATCTTGGTTCTTGAATCTTCTGCTCCTGCAGCCTCAAGGAGACGTTCTTTGTCTTCATCGAGACCTGCATTGTCATCGATCATCAGAGCTTCATCGACGTCTTTGCCCAATGCTTTGATCTTTTCTTCTTCGGAATAGAAATAGAGAATCTCTTTGCCACGCTTGACCTTGTAGAGTGGTGGCTGTGCGATAAAGACGTGTCCGGCATCGACAAGTGGGCGGAAGTAACGATACAAAAGTGTCAAAATAAGTGTACGAATGTGGGCTCCATCGACGTCGGCATCTGTTGCGAGGATGATCTTGTGGTAGCGAAGATTGGTGATATCGAAGGTATCTCCGATGGCAGTACCAAATGCGAGCACCAGATTTTTGATCTGTTCTGAACCGAGCATACGATCGAGACGAGCACGTTCGATATTCAAAATCTTTCCACGAAGAGGAAGGATGGCTTGGGTACGACGATCACGGCCTTGTTTTGCAGTACCCCCTGCAGAATCTCCCTCCACAATGAAGAGTTCAGATTCCTTGGGATCACTCGACTGACAATCGGCGAGCTTACCCGGAAGTGTCATGCCCTCGAGTGCACCCTTGCGGAGCACACTATCCTTGGCTGCCTTTGCGGCCTTGCGCGCCTTCATGGCAAGAATGACCTTCTGGACGATACCGCGTGCATCATCTGGATTTTCTTCGAGGAACATAGCAAATGCTTCACCGAATACGGTGGCAGTTGCACCCTGTGCTTCGGTTGAGCCAAGCTTGGCTTTGGTCTGACCTTCGAACTGAATTTCGCGGAGTTTGACGGAAATAACCGCAGTCAATCCTTCGAGTGCGTCATCTCCAGTAAAGGTATCGCCTTCACCTTTGGCGAGATTATTGTTTTTGGCATAGGTATTGAGTGTACGTGTGAGCGCAGTCTTGAATCCAGTCACATGCGTACCTCCTTCTGGTGTGTGAATATTGTTGGCGAAGCCGAGAATACGTCCTGACACATCATCAGCATATTGCAATGCGACTTCAATTGACTCGACACCATCTGCTTTCTTTTCCACATAGAAAATATTTTTGTGGATAGGCTTGATGAGTTGGTTGGTAAAGCGGACGAGTGAGACGAGTCCTCCTTCAAAATAGAAGGTGAATGAAGGCACATCAGCACCAAGGTCACGAATATAGAAAATTTCATTGTCCAAACCAAATGCAGGGACTTGTGCACGCGCATCGATCACTGAGATACGCAAACCGCGCACGAGGTATGCTTGCTGGCGCATGTGTGTGACGACACGATTCCAGTCAAACACAACTCCTTCTTTGAAAATCTCAGCATCTGGTTCGAAGGTAACGATAGTTCCATGAAGTTTTGATGAACCAATCTTTTTGACAGCGGCCTTCTTCTTGCCCTGAGAATATTCTTTCATGTAAATACCTCCATCTTTGTGAACGACGACTTTGGTATATATCGAAAGTGCATTGACCACCGAAGCACCCACACCGTGGAGACCTCCAGAGACTTTGTACCCACTATCTTCGCCACCGAACTTACCTCCAGCGTGAAGAACAGTCATAATTGTTTCGAGTGCTGAGACTTTGGTTTGCTTTTGGATGTCTACAGGGATACCGCGGCCATTGTCTACGACGCGAACGCGATTGTTGGGGAGAAGTGTGATCTCAATATCATTGGCATATCCACCCATGGCTTCGTCACGAGAGTTGTCGAAAATTTCTGTGATGAGGTGATGCAAACCATCTGGTCCAGTCGTACCGATATACATGCCGGGACGCTTGCGGACAGGTTCCAAGCCTTCGAGGACTTGAATGGAATCGGCGCTATAGCTATTCTCTTTTTTGGCTTTATTTTGCTTGGTTTTTTCAGACATACTGATGAAATAATTACTTGTTTATTATAGCAAAAAAGTGCCTCAAAAACCATTGACTAAAAGCGTAAATGTTATGTGGTTGGGTAGGATTCAGAGAGTGAGCAACATGAAAAAAGGAAAACGCCTGCCTGCCGGTAGGCAGGGAACATTCCCCTTTTCCTTTTTTCATCTTCCCTTTTCCTTTGTGCCCTTAAAGCATCTTGTTCGCCAGTGCCACCATCAGATTAACAGCTGCAATCTGTGCACTCTTACCATCCTTAGAGGTAGAATATACATCCCAGAGTTTGATGGTATCAGCATCATGAGTCTGTCTCATGTCGTTTTCAAGCTTGATACGGTCTTCGAGGGATATGGTCTTGGTATTGAGAACAACGTCAATGAAGAGCTTAAGGAGACGTGCATTCTGGATACGAACATTGTCTTGGGCAATAGCTTGATCTGTCCTGTCCTGACTCTGGATGAGGTTTTGGGTATATTGGATACTAAAGAAGATGTTACCTGCAACAAGGAGTAACATGAGGATGTTACTCACTATTCTTGTTCGATCTAAGACTCCTGATTCAAATGTGGCCATGATGGTGATGTTAATTAATGATTAGTAATATTCTACCAGACTTGTATGTGTATTTCATGTGTTCATATGATTAAAATATGCTCTTAATCCATGACCACAGGGTTGGGATGACGGGGAGACGTTGTGGGGTTTCTACAGGGCGTGGGATGGTAATGGTGAGGGTGAGTGGGGATGCAGATGAGGTAAGAGTGTAGGTACCTGGTGTATGTGGGGTGGTTAGGTTCACAGTACCGTTTGTAAGGGGGATGGTGGTGCCATTCCAGGTGATGGTTCCCTTCTTTGCACCTACGACAGATATGGTGAGGGTGGTATCACGTGAGGTAGTGACTGACTCACCCAATGTTCCCTTCTTGGTGACCGTGAGGTAGGTGGTTGCAGTGTCGGTGCCTGTGGTGAAGGTGTTACCTGTCTTTACTGGAAGAGTTGAAGCTGAGACGGTGTAGGTGTCTTTTACAGGAGTATCGAGTTTGAGGGGTTTCTTGAGAAGAGTGATGAGGTCTTGTTCTGTGGTGATGTTCTTGGTTTTAAGGAATGCTGCAATAGATGGAGTGGTGTTGACTGGAGAGAAGAGATAGTTGGCAAGTATTGGCACAAGAGAGAAGGTTGTCTTGGTGTTGGTGTCTCCAAGGGTGATGATTGGCTTTAGTTTAACTGGTTGGAAGATGGCGACCGGTGGGAGGACGGAGTAGATGCCACCGGAGCCTTGGGATGCACCTCCTGTTAGTTGTTGATCGTTGGTATTGGTATTGTCACTTGGTGCGACATATCCCGGATCTGTTGGATCAGAGGTAAAGCCTCCTCCTGTTGATATGGTGGTACCACTTGATCCAGATGAACCTCCTGGTGGTGCAGCACAGAAACCGTTACCAATCACGGTTTGGTCACTACCTGGATTAGCTGTTTTGATATCATATGTTGAACTAGTTGCAGTGATGGTTCCTCCATTACCTCCGCGTCCACAAACCGTGGCATCACCACCGTTTGCGGTAACTGATGTAATACTTGCAAATTCTTTCGAGTGGATGAGGGATATGATACCTCCGTTACCACCTCGGGTATTACCATTACCTCCGTTTGCAATCAGGTTGCCTGTGGTTGAACTTGCGATATTGATCACACCTCCTAGTCCACCAACAGTTGAACTTGGTCCGCCGTTTGCAATGATTATGCCAGAAGTAATGTATTTAGCATTGATTGTTCCTCCTGCACCTCCTGTATTACCTATACTACCGACACCATTTGCAGTGACTGTACCAGTGATGGTGATTGATCTCAAGTTCAAGGTCAAACCTGCTCCAAATGAGGTAGCAATGATGTTGCCGTTTACGGTGTAGCCTGTTTTGGCACTGATATTAGATGAGCCATACAGAGTAGTGTTGACGGTAGCGGTACAATCCCCTGTTACGTTTCCTTGGAGGTAGTAGTATGGACGGGATGATTCGTCGAGGAGGTCGGTGTCGCAAGTAGTCCAAACTGGTTGTGTGTTGTCGTACGTATAGAGTCCAGCTGTTTGTGTCTCATTACCATTAACGTCGATACCTTGGAGGTAGAGTGTGTATTGTCCAGCAGTCATTGGGCGTAGAATATCAGCACCGTGCTGGTTACAATCTACTGTATTGATTGTATTGAAATTGTCGTATGAATATGCACAAGAAGCTGATGTGTCCCAGTTAATGTTTGGCGTAACCCATTTGATGATCGTACTTGAAGCTGGTTGGTTGGTCATCACGATTTGTGGGGTCACTGATGGATTGGATCCTGTAATGAATGATCCACCGAGGAGAGCTTTGAAGAAGTTGATCGAAGTGTTGTAGACTGCGTGTGAGATGTCGACCACTGCTCCGACAGCTTCGATGTACCAGTGACTACCGTTGGCGTTTTGGGTGTAATCGGTGGTGCCGACGTTGGTATTTGTAGAATAGATGCGGGTAGCGATGTTCTTTTTATTTTGATTTGAGGTGTAGATATAACCATAGTTTTCATCAACCGCAGCAAGTTTAGTACCATCAGAAGATGAGGTGATGGATCGCCAATCGTGTTGACCGGCAGAGGTTTGAGGGGTCCAGGTGACACCAGAGTCTGTG
>JBAWXC010000038.1:0-6477 GCA_037144235.1 Candidatus Tayloriibacteriota bacterium
GTAGCAACCTGTCCCAAGAATGTGTTACTCAACGGATTTGAAAAATGTGAGTCAGCAAGATTTAGATATTCTACTCCTGCAGGATCTGCCCAGGCAGCATACATATTTGAATCATTGATGAGTGTGATGTAAACCGTAGCATTACAACTCGAATTTGAACGTACCAATTTTGATGCATTCTGGTTATACATTTTGTATGTATTGCCATTATTATCAGATTGGTAACTATAACTACCACTATTTGAAAGGGTACTTTGACTCATTTTCTTCAAATCAACTAAAAAAGAGAGCTTGCTGCTGTATGATTTGAATGGATCAATATTTTTAATTTGATTTGCAATATTGTTTGCAGTGACAATGAAATCTGATACGTTTGAACTCCATCCATCACCTCTTATAAAAGCAATGGATATTGGTCCTGTGCCACTCAATTGGACACAGTTTGTCGCTGGAGCGCTCATGGTCCATGTTGGTACAGGATAATCATTAACGATTGGTTCACCGACAATATTATAATTTAATGTTCCAAAATACGAATTGCGACCTACAGAATAATTTCCTCCTCCAATAGCAATTTGAATTGTGTGGGTACTATCTATTGAACTGATGAGAGCGTCTTCCTTTGCTACTGATGTTAGATCTGATAGAGCGTCATAATTATACCAACCCAAATAGCCAATATAACCACCACTTCCACTCGTAGTTCGCATACTTGGATCTGAAAAATCAATTGTAAATGGCGATCCGGTAAATGGGACATACGAGCCATCGGAGGCTATAAAATTTGCTGGGAGTAGTGCTCCCCATCCTTGTCCCCAAATATTGAGATCGAACCACATTCCACACGAATAATCAGTGACATTAAAGGTGGCCGGTTGAAGAATAGATAGAGTAGAACCTTGGGTATTTATTGTAATATTTTGAGTAGATCCATCGCTTGGGTAAATAGTAACGGATTGAGTAGAACCGGACGAACTTGGTGAGTATGTATAACAATTTGTTGTACTTGCTTTTGCAATAGGTGTGCCATGAATACTATAAAAAAATATACTGATTGCAAATAGTGCAGGTATATAAAAAGTGAATATAGTATCACCTGCTAGGAATTTTTTACAGATTTTCATGAGATTTAGATAAGCTAATACAATACTATTATACATCATTTACCCTCCGACTATAGCTGAATAACCCAGTATGTGATTCCGTTGAATCACATCTTCTTAGGAATAGTAATTCCAAGAAGTCCGAGTCCTTGTTTCATTACAATCGTAAACGCTTCCGTCACTGCAACTTTGTAAGCAGAACTTTCATCTTTTTCATCAGCAATAATTGATTGAGCATAGAAACTATTGAACAAAGCCGCAAGGTTGATCAGATAATTGGCAACTGCGTTTGGTTTGTATGATTCACCCGCAAAAGCGACAACATCAGCAAAACGTACGAGATTTCTTTCGAGTAGATCGAGTCCGGCACTATCTGAGCGCTTCCCTGCAAGTGAAGATATGATACCGAGACCGAGTGCCTTTTCGACAACTGCTCGAGCGCGGACACATGAATATTGTAAATATGGACCAGAATCACCTGTCATGTTCATCATTTCATCCCAGTCAAACACGATGTCTTGAATAGAATCACGTTTAAGATCATTGAACTTGATAGCAGCGAGCGCTACATCATGTGCACTTTCTTCGTGTATCTTGGCAGCACGAGCTTCTGCCTCGGTGATGATGTCGTCGAGCCAGATCACATTACCCTTTCGAGTCGACATCTTGCCATCTCTGAATCGATAGAGGCCGTGAGATACGTGCACACGTTCACCATCAGTGAACCAGCCAAGCATTTTTTCTACTTCAAATAACTGACGGAAATAGAGAGTCTGCTCTGAACCAACTTCATTTATGATCGTAAGATTGCCTTTCTTGCCATAGGTTTGCTTGCGATACCAATCAGCAGCGAGGTCACGTGTCGCGTAGATCGACGCACCATTACTCTTTTGAATAATAAGTGGCGGATATTTTTCCCTGCCTGCGCAGGCAGGTCCTTCAAAAAATACGACCTGTGCACCTTCACTTTCCTTGAGTATATTCTTTACCTTCAACTGATCCATGACCGGCTGTGATTTGTCGGCAGAGATGTAGAAACTTTCACCGAGTTCTGTATCACCTCTCTTTGAATCAAAACTAACTCCAAGTCTTGCATACACCTTATCAAATTCTTTTTTGGAAAGTTCTATGCAGGTCTTCCACGTCTTTACCAGTTCTGAATTGTCGCGACCATTCAAAATATCTGATTCGAGAGTTTGAAATGCTCCGCGTGCTTGTTCTTCGAGATCAGTTGCGAGTGAGGTGTTGCCACTTTCTTGCGCACCTTCAACTTCATCGTGAAAACGCACATACAAATCAACCAATTCTTTGATTGGTTCTGTGCTGGTTTTGACTTTATTCAAGTCACCCCATTTATCCAAAGCAACGATGAGCTTACCGAACTGTGTTCCCCAATCACCGAGATGATTGTCACGAATTACGGTGTATCCGAGTGTAGTGAGAATCGTTGCAATAGAATCACCAATGATCGTCGAACGTAAATGTCCTACCGTAAATGGTTTTGCAATGTTTGGCGATGAATATTCAACCAAAACTGTTTTTCCTCTGCCTATATCCTGTTTTCCAAAATTGACTCCCTCTTTTAATATAGTTCGCGTGTATTCTGAAACAGCATTATTGGTCAACGTGAAATTGATAAACCCTGGTCCTGCAATACTCACTTCTTGAACGCATGAAGGTTTATTTTGCTTGAATGATTCGACAATCTTCTCTGCCAACATTCGAGGTGCTGTGCCGAGCTTCTTTGCATTGACCATAGCCACATTTGAAGAATAGTCTCCGTGAGCTGGATTTTCAGGATATTCGAGCTTGATCGTAGACGGATCGATCCCAAGAGAACTGGTCGCTTTTTGTATGGCTTCAATAAGGGCTGGTTTCATCACGCTATTCTAGCAAAATTAGACCATATAATGTATTTGACAATAACTAAAATATCGGTTATATTGTGGCCGGCTAGAACAGTTGCGTTGGGAAGGTACGCTCTCTGTATGGACTCACTGCATATAGTGACGAACTATATATATATCCCCGGACTCAGCGATGAGTATCTGTTGAACAGTCTCCACAAAACTAATGATGATTGAAATTGAATTGGTGACACAACCGCTTCTTTATCGGTTCCTCCTCCAATACACAATGTGAATCAGAAGGCCAAGATGTGTCAGTTCATATGTTTTGGCATATCTTCTTCTGGAATTCAGTAAAATCACAACCTTCAGGCGCTGCGACATTCGGTCGGGCGCCTACTTTTTTACCGAAATTATTTATAAAGATTGATAACCCAAATTCTTTAGATGATCTTCGATATCGGCATATTTCTTACCACAAAGCATTCCGCCAGCAAAGACTTCATCTTGTGTAACATCAACCAAACAGAATTCTGGTAATACGTGAGCATCTTTACTATTTGCCTGAACAAATTCAAAATCAACGAGAACCAATCCTTTTAATTCATCTTGAAACACATCAATCTCCGCTTTCAATCCATCGTAGACATAATCGTATCTGATCTTTCTAATTTTCTTACCTTTAACCGTTCGTAGTGATTCAAATTCCTCAACATCCAGACGAATAGTATGTTCTTCCTGCTCAGAAGAATCACCATCTCTCATTGGTTGCTTCTTTGTTATCTCACACACAGTACCTTTCTTTCTAATTCTAAGAACTGGATGTACAACATTCTCTGGAATATACACATCAATAATTTCTTTTGATGGAAAAGATTCCAAAATTTTTGGCAAACTTTTTGCAAGATAGGTTCTCTCAATTTCAATCTCAACCATATTACTTTCTTAAAGTCTGATCAATCTTTTGTGCAATCTTCTTGAAATCTTTTTCTTTTGCTCCACGAGTAGTTTCAGCGGCACTGCCGAGACGTATACCTGAAGGATCTGCCGGTGGTCGGGTATCAAATGGAATTGCATTCTTGTTCACAATAATTCCCGCCTTCTCGAGACGATCACTTGCCTCTTTTCCAGAAACACCTCCTGCTCCCTTTTTATTTTTGGTACCATTCATCCACGTATCAACAAGGACGAGGTGTGAATCTGTTCCTCCGGAAATAATTCTCCAGCCATACAAAGACAACTCTTGAGCGAGAACTGCGGCATTTTTGACTACCTGCGCAGCGTACTTTTTGTATGCAGGAGACATTGCCTCTTTGAGAGTGATGGCGATGGCAGCAATTTGATTTTCATGTGGACCACCTTGAAGTCCTGGGAATACGGCACGATCTATCTTCTTGTCCAATTCACGAGCATCTTTGCGTACAAAAATGAGTGCTGAACGAGGACCACGGAGAGTCTTATGTGTTGTCGTAGTTACAATATCCGCATATGGAAATGGTGCGGGATATGCTCCACCCGCAACAAGACCTGAGATGTGAGACATATCTACCATAAGGAGTGCACCTGCCGCTGTTGCAACTTCGCGCATACGAGCCCAATCAATACGTCGAGGATATGCGGTATACCCTGTCACAATGATGGCTGGCTTTTCTTTCATGGCAGTCTCACGGAGTTGATCATAGTTCAGCACTTCAGTGATCTGATCAACACCATACGGAACTTGTTGCCAAAACTTTCCTGTTGCTGAAACTTTGTGACCATGAGTGAGGTGACCACCTTGGTCGAGTGACATACCCATGATTTTTGCACCTTGTGGAATAAGTGCAGTATAGACAGCCAAGTTTGCTGGTGAACCAGAGAGTGCTTGAACGTTCACGTGCCATTCCTTCGGATCAAGATTAAACAGTTTAAGTGCACGTTCGATACAAATCGTTTCAATCTTATCGACTATTTCATTGCCACCGTAATAACGCTTACCTGGATATCCTTCGGCATACTTGTTGGTAAGTTCAGAGCCGAGTGCTTCGAGCACATCTTTGGAAACATAGTTCTCTGAGGCGATGAGGTTGATAACCTTTTTCTGACGCTTCTTTTCAGCATCAATAAGTTTTTTGATTTGTATGTCTTTCATGAACATATACTACCATTACCCTCTGCAAAATACAGTCTGTACAAAAAATAATGGGCCGGCGTGGTTTCATCACGCCGGCCCTATTCTCCCCCATACACATAAGCTGTGTCGTTATAATTATAACTCTCATCCACAGACAATCAACAGGTTATAAACGGAGTTATCCCCATGTGTAGGTCGCACCTGCGTATTAGGCTTTCTTCTGAGGATTAACCTTTCTGTCTTTCTCGTCGAAACCACCGGCAACGGTCATCTTTGCCTTCAAAACTCCCTGAGGGTTGTAATCTTCTAGTTTGACCATGTCAGGTCGGAATGAAGCGAGATCTTTGATTTCATCACTCAAGACCAGACGAGGAAATGCTGTTGGTGTACGTGTGATCTGTTCTTTGACTTGTTCCAAATGATCTTCATAAATATGTGCATCACCGAGTGTATGAATAAATTCACCAGGTTCATATCCAGCAATCTTGGCAATAATCATTGTTAATGCTGCATAACTCGCGATGTTGAAAGGAACGCCCAAGAACGTGTCACAACTGCGTTGATAAAGTAAACAAGAAAGTTTGTTACCCGAAACATTGAAATGAAAAAGGATGTGACACAATGGGAACGAAAGTGCATTACCTGGTTTTGCCATCGCATACAAAAACTGAGGATTCCATGCTGAGAGAATGGCGTGCTTTCTTTCTGGGAAATTCTTCAATGTATCAATAACCCACGCCAACTGATCAATCTTCCCTCCGTCACTTGTTGGCCAGGCACGCCATTGTTCACCATAGATACGTGGGAGTTCTCCATGAGCTTTTGCAAAAGCATCGTCAGTCTTTATCTTTTCTACAAATTCTTCGAGCGTAAGTTGTGGCAATTCACCTTTATCAGCTTTTTTCTTGTAAATTTTATATGGATAATCATTCCAGATTGGAACTTTATTATCGACAAGATATTTGATATTTGTCTGACCAGACATGAACCAATACAGTTCATGCATGATACTGTTCCATGGGACTTTTTTGGTCGTCAACAAAGGGAAACCTTTTGAAAGATCGAAACGCATTTGTCGACCAAATACACTCGTAAGTGCAATGCCTGTATTGTGATCATGCTTCACCGTACCATGCTCAAGGATATCTTTTAGTAAATCGAGATACTGATATTCTGGGTGACGATCATGGGGTGAAGTAGACATATATGTATATTATTTACGCGCCTTGGTAATTTTCTTGGAAGACTGAGACTTTTGCGCTTTAGCCTCTTCTTCCTTTGGATCGACGAAGTGTTGCCAATCTCGGCCATGATATCTACCAGTTGTCTTGTAATCTTTGAGAGGAGGATGTGACAGTTCTGAAAACAATATCTGACCAATGCGCATATTAGGACGGAGAACGATCGGCAAACT
>JBAWXC010000039.1:0-6391 GCA_037144235.1 Candidatus Tayloriibacteriota bacterium
GACGATCTTTTGCAAGAGAGAGGTGCAAGCGAATCTTTGCATGACGCAATTGTTCGATCACATAGAGTGAGAGTAGTTTTGATTCGGTGCCAAGTTGCACAAATGAAGCGATTGGACGTTTGAGTTTCTTGAGAGGACTACGGAGGTCAGCTTTTTTACTTTTGATAAGAAGAGAAAATCCGACACCGTGAATATCACGTTTCATTGAGAGACGCTTTGCCAAACCATTGTAACGAACACCAATACCAAGAATACGCTGTTCTTTTGATTTTTCTTTGACATCAAGGTCGACTATTGAAAAGACAGTTTCGGTGCAGTATTTGCGATTACCGAGAAGACTATTATTCAAGACATAAGGAATATCGAGCGTCTCGAGATATTCGAGGACTTCTTCGAGGTGACGTCGACTATGTTCGGTGAGGAAATCCATTGAACGAGGTGCTTTGCTATTCAATTCCTGCGCATCATTGTTACGTGAAGCGAGCAATTCAAATGGATCGTGCTTGAAAAGCTGTCGGCAACCTGCTGACATGGAGTTTATATTTTTTCGATAATATGATGTGAGCTCACGAGTAAATCGGGCGATTGATTCACGGTCACCGATAGAGTTGATCTCAACTGCGGTATTCGTATATCCTTCTTCGGCGAGCATGACACGCGCTGTTTGAATGAGAGTTGCTTCGGCAATAGAACCAGATGTACCGATGATTTCGAGATCGGCATAACGATGATACCCACTCTTCTTGATACTGCCACGAAAGGCGTCCTTGAAATACATCATGACTGGTTGAGGAAGGGCATGAAGTTGTTCTTCGTGGTAGGTACGGATGAGAGCTATTTTTTCTTCGGCATGAAGGGGGAGATGACCATGTTTCTCAGTCTCATCATCGACATAATCTCCATCGAGGATATCTTTTGCAGCAGTGATATCTGCTTTTTCGATTGAAGGACTCTTCATCGGTATGAAACCATAGTACACAGGAATTTCACCGATCTTGTCGAGATGTTCATAGACCACAAACTTTGATTCGGTTGTTTTTTGTTTTTTCATATTATTGGGTTTTTATTTCTCCGGGCCATACGCCGATCTGAGTTATAGGTAACAGTCGTACAAACGCTCTGCCGATAATAAACTTTTGGTCGAGTGGTCCCCAGAATCGAGAATCTGAACTTTGTGATCTATTGTCTCCCATCACGAAATAATTTCCGGGAGTGAGTGTTGCTTTGGATGTATCATGAGATGCGTGACTCACATCTACGTATGACTGATCGAGTGTGAGCCCATGAGGATGCGCAGAAGTAAATGCAGTATCTTCTGGCTTGGTAATGGTCACGATACCATTGGTAATAGTAACTGTTTCCCCAGGAAGTCCGATGATGCGCTTGATGTAGTAAACACTTGGATTGTTGGGATACCGGAAGACGATGACATCACCACGCTGTGGCTCTGCAAAATGATATGACAAACGATCGACGATGAGGAATTGACCTGTAGAAAATGTTGGATCCATAGAAGCACCACTCACAATGAATGGTTCAGCGATAAAATAACGAACAGGGAGTGCAATAGCGAGTGCAATGACAATGACTTGAATCCATTCACGGATGACATGCCATGGATTTTGCTTGAATGAGTTCACTGAGGGAGGAACAGGCTGTTTGATGTGAGGATTGAAATCAACAGTGTTCATATGTGGGACTATTATAGTACCCAAAACGATTTGACACAAGGGATTTTTGTGTGTTTTGGATATTTTGCGTAGGTTCCACCTGCGCAATCACACCTACGCACGAAATATTCAGTGTGATTTTATCAAATCTTCATCAAGATTTTATCTCTGTTTGATACGATTTTGACATTATAAATAATATAAGCCCCGTGGTCACATTCTTTTTCTTTCAAAAAATGAAGAATGAGTGGATGATCCGAAGTGAAGTGACAATACTATCTTTTTGAAAGAAAAAGAATGTGACCACGGGGCACAGATAACATGAATCATACACATCGCATGACCAAGACAATTCGTCGAGAAGGACGTCGTATCAAGCTTACAAAAATTCGTGATCCTATTCGTGCCTGGCATATGCGTCATATCGAACATGTTCGTGTGACAAAAATGAGGGGTTTTACGTTGATTGAAGTACTTGTCGTTATCGGTATTATCGCGGTTCTCGCTACAATTGTTTTGGTGGCAGTCAATCCCGCGCGCCAGTTCAAGCTTGCTCGTGATTCACAGCGTGTAAGCAATGTAAATGCCATACTCAATGCAATACATCAAAATATGGCAGAGCATAAAGGGTTGTTTACGTGTGCAGGAGTGACGAAATCTATTCCACTCGCTACGACGACGATCAGAGATGCTTCTCTTGGTTCGAGTGATGGTGATATAGCTTCATGTATCGTGCCTGATTATATTGCTTCAGTACCATTTGATCCGTCAGCAGAAGGTGCTCACTTTGCTACGACGACTGATTACAATTCAGGGTATCAGATGATGCGAGATGGTAATGGCAGAGTAACAGTCAGTGCACAAGGTGAATTGTCCGCATCAATTTTGGTGACGAGATGATACAATAGGTGCATGAATGTGCATCGCAAGATTATCATAACGTTTACAACGTGTATTACAATTATCGGAATACTCGCAGGTATTCGTACGATTCAATACAGCACTGATTCCTCAATTCATGCGCCTATTGTTATTCCTACGTCTACAGAAAACAAACAAACAACAGATCAACCTGCACTTACGTATGAAGGATCATTTGTATCAACTTCTACACGCACTACTTCATCGGCACCTACATCAGTTGGTCCACATATAAGTGCTAAAGCATATCTCGTCGGCGATCTCATTACAGGTAAAATATATATAGAACACGATGCACATGCAGTTCTTCCAGTCGCATCAATGTCAAAACTCATCACCGCCATCGCTATTACAGATAATGTCGCGTCGAGTACACGTATAACTATACAACCTGACAATACAAACGTCGCTACTGATACATCGATGATCGGTGCAGGTGAGACATTTACAGTACATGAATTGTTATATCCACTATTACTCAACTCATCAAATATAGTGGCAGAAGCATTGGCATCGAGTACTGATCGCAATGCATTTCTAGAGTTGATGAAAGGATATGCGTGGGAAGTGGGTGCCTCGACAGCATTTTTTGCTGATCCGTCAGGACTCAATCCGCTCAATTCTGCTTCAGCGTATGATATGTTCGCTTTGGCGCAATATCTCTACAATTCACGGCCTGATATTCTTGCCATCACACGTATCGCAAGTACCACCATCGCTACAACTACCGATCATGGTTCACATGATTTTGTGAGTACACATCCATTTGTTTTGGATCCACGATTTATTGGAGGTAAAACAGGTCGTACCCTCGAAGCTCATGAGACAATGATGACATTGTTGAATATCGATTCTCATCCAATAGCGTTTATTGTGCTCGCATCTGATTATGGAGCACGTGCGCGAGATACTCATATACTGATAGATAAGGTGATGTCACTGATACATTAACATACAGAAAGGGCGTCTATGAATTTCATAGACGCTTGTTAGGTTTCGAACCGTTCTGTGAACGTAAGCGAGGATTGTTCGAGTTCGCTTATGATCGGTGAGGTGAACTCAGGTTTCCCAGTAACATGCGGAATCCTGAGCCGATACTCGACTCTGTTGTCCGTTCTACCAAGCACCGTGTGACAACCTATTGCGGGGCGTATTGTTGTCAGCCGTCTGCTCAGCATCTGGAATTGAGAGCGAGTTGCATCTGTTTCTGGTGCAACGATTGCGACCAGTAGGACAGGAATACCCTTGAGAATTTTCTCAGGTATATCTGATTGTTTGTGGAGCATAGTAAGCCTTTCGTATGTAATTGTATCCTACGTGCCCAACCTAGTCCAGATGAGGTCGGACCTAGCTGAATTACACCCAACTTTTGAGCAATTTCAAGGTCTCTTCGGGAGAATGGACAGAAATACAATCAACACCGGTGGCGCGAATAGGGTAATCATTGCCCCCATGAAAGAGAGAATCACCTACGAATACAATATCATCACCAGTGACCTTAAATACTTCTTCGAGTTTGCGAATACCAAATGCTTTATTGACTCCACGTGTCGTGATATCTATCGATGACATTCCTGCAATACGAACATCAAATTCAGGAATAGTTTCTTGGATAATTGTAGCAATTCGGTTTCGTATATCACGTCGAGGGTCCCAAATAGACTTTGCTTCAAGTGGTGCATTTGACCCGAGTCCGTGAAAGGTAATCTGCGATCCACGATCTTCTATAAGTTGCCCGTACACTTGTGTGGGTTTTTTGTATTGGCTCATGCGAAGTGCCTTGTCTATAGCGGTCATGATGCGTTCTTTGTTGGCAGGTGATATATGTTCTGCGTATCGTTCGATCCAACTACCACGCCAGAGATACATGCGTGTTCCAGAAGTAGGCAGAAGAGCGAGACTGCTCAAATATTCTTCAGTGGGTGAGAGTACATTGAGTATTTGGGTGTGGAATTGAGCAAATGTACTTCCTGAAATGATAGCCACTTTCTTTTTTGAGAGGAGTTTGATGATACACGCACTCATTTCTGGTGATATGGCAGACATGCTCGGTGTAAGTGTTCCTTGCAGATCAAGCACAATGAGTTTTTTTGTAGATATGTCCATGTATGAATATTATTTGCGTATCATGTATGAATCATGTGATTCGATGAACATATGTTGATCCCGAGGGAATATCTTCTCAGCAATATGAAATATACTGTAGGTGATAAAGAATGCTGATAGTACATCGATCGAATAGTGAAGATGCCCGAGAAGTACAACGACGCCGAAGAAAAGTGCACTGATGACACAGAAGATACGCATTGGTTTGTATTCCCAGAAAACGAGAGCCATCAAAAATGGTAAACCTGTATGTCCTGAGAAAAAGAGATCGCTTCCAGTACTGAAGATGAAGAAATTACTTCCTGCATTGAGGGCATGAATAACACCAGAGCCAATGAGTTGTGTAGGAATATGATCAGGGAATGGACCAATGTGTGTAAGGGTGATAAAGAATGAACGAATCAAAATGAATAAGCCAATATTTTTAAGAATGAAAGGGATCTTGCGTGGATCGTGAATACAAAATACGGTAATAACAAACCAGAATACGATCGGTCCATAGAGGAACACGAGGTCAACATTGATTGCGGGGAAGTTGCTGAGAATAATATCCGTCACTGATGAACTGGCACGCTCTTGCGCATATATAGCTGCATGATAGTTGATGAATAGACTGATAGCCAGGAGACCTATTCCTGAAATGAGTCCACGCAAGAAAGATTCTTTACGAAGATGTGTTTTGTAACGATGTATAAGAGCTTCAAACATGGAAATAATTATAATGTTGATAGTTTGTATCCGAGCCATATTCCTACAATGCCTCCAAGTGTACTCAATATGATGGATGACATAGAAAATTCACTTTCACCCCAGAGAAGAGGAACGAAGCTTCCTGCAGTTGATCCGACGAATACGCCGATCCAGATGAGTGACTTTGCATTCATGGTGTGTTGTAAGTATATCATATGTACGCAGGTGCGACCTGCGTAAAAAAATAGTATACTGTAGATAATATGAAAATAGATTTGAAACACGTGTACCCTCGTTTTAAGAAACAGATTATTATTGCAGGCACAGTACTTTTGATTGTTGTTTTATATGGAATATTTGGTGGTAGTACATCCAGTCAGGTTACCTTAACTATTCACTCAGTAGATTTTACTGATTCGGTACTAGTTTCCGGCAAAATAGTATCTGCGCAAAAAAGTGATCTCGGTTTTGATCAGAGTGGTCGTATTTCCGCAGTCTATGTAAAAGTGGGTGATGTAGTCAAAAAGGGCACACTTCTTGCTTCTGTCGACAATACTGATCTCGTCGCGCAAGTTGCTCAGAAGAAATCTGCGCTCGATATTCAACAAGCAAAACTTGATACACTTATCACAGGCAATCGGCCTGAAGAGATAACGTTGTATCAACAAAAATATGCAGATGCATCGGATGCACTTCTCGTTGCGCATCACAGTGCATTTCTCGGAGCGCAAGATGCTCTCCTCAACAAAGCAGATACATTATTTACCAATGGTAATACCGTCAATCCTGTCATAGCGATTCGCACACAGAGTACCAATGAAAAATTATCTATCGAACAAGAACGTATTGCAGTGCGTGACGCTCTCATCTCATGGGAATCGATACTTACACAAGCAAGTTCATCAACTTCAAGTTTGACCTCTCTCACAACCAAATCAACGCAAGCTCTTTCACTTGTCAAAACATTCCTCAGTCATCTTTCAGTGATTGTCGGCAATTTGAGT
>JBAWXC010000040.1:0-6363 GCA_037144235.1 Candidatus Tayloriibacteriota bacterium
ACTCTCACCAATAACCCATTTCCTGACGTGCACTGCTACGAGGTACGCAACGATGGTGAAAAATGCCGCCGCAATAGCAGAGTGTCCACTCGGAAAACTTGGATCAGTGAGTACTTGAAGTGCATTTTCTGGACGAACGCGAACGAAAAATTCTTTCATGAGACCAACAAAAAAGGCGGTTGAACCAACTGATAAAAGAACGATCGCAGTCGAACGCCACTTCTTGAGAAAGACGAGATACATAGCGCAGAGCACCGTGATTGTAGCCATCGGTGCAAGATCTGCACACCAACTCACACCCGTAGCAATGGTTACGAGAGGAGATGTGACATGAGTGGACACAAACACATTGACCCACACATCAAATCCTGCCATGAATGATCGAAGTGCCCATGCATCTTGGATCGTTCGGGCAAGTACGTAGAGTGCGATGACATTCAAGCCAAGCATGAACAACTCATATCGTCTGAAAACATGAAAACGTACATTGACGAAACGGTATCCCCAAATGATCAAGATCGCACATGCAAGAGCGATCATCACGACTTTGCCAAAATATCCTGAGACTGCATGATATCCTGCACCAAAGACATATCCAAGAAGAACAGAAGAACCAACCCAGCCAATTGCACCGATAATATTGTAGAGCCAAAATTTGTGCACAGGTGTTTCACTCGTACCTACGACGAACGGCATGATCGCGCGAGTGAGTGGCGTAAATCGAGCAATAATCATCGACTTGGCGGTATGTTTGACGAGAAGTTCATTGGCCTTTTCGATGTGACTATCTTTCAAGAAAAAATATCCGCGAAGTTTGTCTATGAATGACATGCCATACTTCCTGCCGATCATAAATCCTGCAAAATCTCCGAGGATAGCGGCGCCAATAGCGATACTAAGGACCCACCAAATATTGAGGATACCAACACGTGCCAAGAATCCTCCTGCAATCACAGCGACGTGACCAGGAACAAGTGTGCCGACGATCGGGATACCCTCGAGAATAACGGCGAGAAACAAAAAAGGATACCCTCCTGTAACAATAATACTCTCAATATGACTCGTAAAAATCGAAAAAAGATGTGTATAGGCCATTACTACACAGTATACCACGCCTGTCCCCTTGCATACTATACAGATATGCTACAATGAATATCTACTGGTTGATATTACACACTAATTATTTATAAAATAAATTACATGCCACAAGTAACTATATATTCGACACCAACCTGCGTGTACTGCAACATGGCCAAGACCTTCTTCAAGGCCAACAATGTTTCTTTCACAGAACACAATGTTGCGAGTGATCTCGAGGCGCGCAAGGAGATGATCGACAAGACTGGTCAGATGGGAGTGCCCGTCATCGACCTCGGCGGTGAAGTCATCGTCGGCTTCAATGAAGAGAAAATCAAGTCCGTGTTGAAGTTGAAATAACAGAGAAACAAACAGGACTTTGCACTATTATAAAATAGTTCAAAGTCCTGTTTTTTCGTATTTACATGTAAGTCAATTAAGCAAATTGAACAACCCATCTATAAATCAAATAAAAAAGTATTCCAAGGAAGATTATTACTGCACTAGTTTGTAACCAACGTATTTGAAAATCACCTTTTACGAATCCCCAACCATACTTTCCAATAGGTTCTCGAATAAATTTGTGCTTTCGGAGAAAAGGCATCAAATAGGTTAGCATGAGAAATGCACCGGCTGGAATTAACCAATATACTGATATGTTCATACTAATATCATAACAGACTATACAAAATTGTAATAGTGCGAGATGCGGGAATCGAACCCACGCCCCAACCTTGGGAAGGTCGAGTTCTACCACTAAACTAATCTCGCTTTGCATTGTCGATCAAGATATCCCACTAAACTAATCTCACTCGTACTTCATTTAAAAAATCTCCAAATATCTTACCCCTACAAACCAAACATGTGCAAGAATCTAGTGAACCACCCTTCTTCAATAGGAATCGTGGACGTCGACGTAGTCGCTTGATCTGCATCAACGATCACATCAACCGATTCGCCTTGGCGGACTGCGAGATACTTGGTACGTAGTTCAGATTCAACTCCCTGATCATTTGAGAGATATGCGACTTTACCGGAAAGTTCAGCTTGTCGTGCTTGGAGTTTTGTCAGTTCACTTTGTGACTGTTCGAGACGAAGTGCACTGGTGCGCATTTTTTCATGAATATTCCAATCTGCTTTGGCGAGTATGATGCATACGACGATCACTACAATCATGACAATTGGTGAACGTACAATGCGTTGCCAAGTAGTATGACGATGAGATTTCATACTCAATAGTATAGCAAATTGCGCAGGTCGCACCTACGCATACAATATGCTACAATCTTTCCACTATGTTATTTCATAAAAATACCAAAAAATACGCAGGTATCGGATTCAGTGTGATCGCGATCCTCGTTATTGTGAGTATGATCTTACTCTACTTCCCTGCATTGCAGAGATAGTATGATGTAAATAAAAAACACATCTCAAGAGATGTGTTTTTTATTGTATAAATTACTCCCCCGACCTCATCATCTTCACAAAGACATCCTGTGGAATGATCACTGAACCATGTTCCTTGAGGCGAGCACGGCCCTTCTTTTGTATTTCACGAAGCTTCATCTTGCGAGTAATATCTCCTCCGGAAAGCGTACCAGCGGCGTCTTTTCTTTTACCAGAAATAGTACGTGATGCGATGATGCGTCCGAGTGCAACTGATTGGATTTTGTATGAGAACAATTCACGAGGCATGATGTCATAAAGTCGATCAACCGTAGTGACTGCTTCTTGTTCTGCACGACGACGAGCAACCACACGAGCAAAGGCAGGGACTGGTTCTTCGTTGACGATCACATCCATACGTACCACATCGGCGACACGACTTTCAGTAATATCATATGAGATAGACGCGTAGCCAGAAGAAATACTCTTGATCTCGTCGAAGAAATTGCGCATCAATTCACGAAGTGGCATGAGCATGGTGAGGAGCGTACGATTATCACCGAAATGCTCAGTACCGATGATTTCAGCTTCATGGTCATAGAGAGATTTCATAATGCCATTCAAATATTCTGGTGGCAAAATAATCTTCATAGTCACAATCGGTTCAAATACAGAGACGACTTCATTCTCGTCAGGAAAGAGAGATGGTGAATACACGTTTTTCTTCTCGCCATTTTTGAGAGTCACTTCATACGTAATCGTCGGCATCGTAACGACGAGATTGAGATTGAATTCACGACGAAGACGTTCGGTCACAATCTCGAGGTGCAACATGCCAAGGAATCCACAACGATATCCTTTGCCGAGCGTACCTGAAGACTCTTCTTCATACGTGATCGAGGAATCCGAGAGACGTAGACGACTCAATGCCTGACGGAGCATAGCGAGTTCATCCTGACTTTCTGGATATACCGAAGCCCACACCACCGGTCGAGGTGTCATATATCCTGGAAGTGGCGGAAGTGTATCTTTGACTGAAGCGATCGTATCTCCCACAGAAGCGATGCCTGGTTCTTTGATACCTGTGACGATGTAACCGATCTCACCAGCATTGAGAGATGCAACGGGAGTCTCTGCAGGTGTGAATATACCGACATCAATTGCTTCAAATTCCCTGCCTGCAACTTTGAAGTTCAATTTGTCATGACGTTTAACTGAACCAGAAATGACACGGACATAGACGATTACACCGATATGGTTTGAGTATTGGAAATCGAAGATAAGAGAACGGAAGGCAGTCGAGGTAGGAGCTACGATATTTGAACTAGGATTCTTACCTCCTACCTCATGACTCTTAGCTCTTTCTTCCTTCTGTAATTCATTTTGCCAATCAGTAGCACTTTCTGGAGATGGAACACGTGCAATGATTTCATCGAGCAAATGTGCAACTCCTTCACCTGTTTTACCTGAAACCTTGATCACATCTGAAGCTTTGCATCCGAGAAGTGTTGCAAGTTCTTCTACAACCTCATCCGTACGAGCGAGCGGAGAATCAATCTTGGAGACAACTGGAACAATGACGAGACCTCCTTCACGTGCCATGTTGAGTGTCGTGAGTGTCTGAGCTTGGACACCTTGTGTTGCATCAACAAGAAGAATAGAACCTTCAACGGCCTTGAGAGCGCGTGACACTTCATAGGAAAAGTCGATATGACCAGGAGTATCGATAAGGTTCAGCATGTACTCTTGTTTAGGAGCAGAACTATCTTCATTCGCAATTCGCCACTTCATTCGAACTGGTGTGAGTTTGATAGTGATACCTCGTTCACGTTCCAATTCCATAGAATCGAGAACTTGCTCCTGCATTTTGCGCTTTTCGATGGTTCCGGTTACTTCAAGCAAACGATCGGCCAAGGTCGATTTGCCGTGGTCAATGTGAGCGATGATAGAAAAATTGCGTATAAAAGCGGGGTTCATGTATGGAGAATATAGCAGAAATCATGCTTTTTACCAACAGATATACGTTCACTAGAATTACAAACTCTCTATTACGCATAAGCTCTTTCGAGTTTCTTGATCCTTTTATCGAAAAGATTAGACTCAATTCGAGGTGTATAATTCAAAGAAATATTGTCGATTTGATTTTGTAGACCAGAAACTCTACCATCGAGTATGACAAGGTGCGCGTCCATTTCATCAAGTCGCACAGTGACTTTATTGATCTCATTGTGTGTAAGAATAGCCAAATCATCAATACGTTCCTCAAGAATATCGAAGCGAGCATTCGTCTTTGATTCAAATGATTCCATACGTACTGCGAGAGTATCTACTGACAATAGGATAGATTTTGTATTAGATTCGAGTGATCCCACTCGCACTGCAAGAGTATCTACTGACAATACGATAGATTTTGTAGTAGATTCGAGTGATCCCACTCGCACTGCAAGAGTATCGATTGATTTTGCAATAGATTCTAATGACTCCACTCGCGTTGAAATACCATCAATTGACTGTGCAATAGATTCGAGTGTCGCTGGTTTTTTATAGAAAACAGAATTCATTACAAGAATTATATGCCCGCCAAAAATCTTGTAAAGACTATTCAAGAAAAAATAATCGTGACAATATAATTTTGAGATTCATATGACTGATAGACAGATATACGGACTACAAATGTCCAACTTCTGCAGGAGGAACTTTTGCTTTCCAGACCTTTGAATGGAGCGTCCTCCAGACTGTTACCAATTCTCTATTTTGGAGGATAACAAGTACGAGAATCAACACCACAAAACCGATAAGTGCAGAACATGCACCCTGAAGGAAAATACCCCACACTTTTGATAGCGGAAATATTCCTGCAAAGATGCGCAATGAAAGATATGTCGCATATCCCATAATAATCGACGCTGAAAAACTGTGGAACAATGTCTGGAAGACCGGTTTTGAAAAACCTTTGTATACTTTTTCGAACATCCACCAGTGGAGAATCGTATTGATCAACACACCGAACGTGTATGCCAAGGCGAGCACGATGACCACGGTTCCCGCTTCACCATCGACTTTGAGCAAATCTTCGAGGAAGAATCGAAACAGAGGAAACATACCAAATGCTTTCACGAGCATATATCCACTAATCACAATAATTGAGGCCGAGATTGCATTGATATACAGAGGTCGCGCAGTCTTTCCTTCTGCATAAAATGCGCGAACAAACAAAATAATAAGACTTTGACCGATCGTCGATATCGTAAAGAGTGCGAGTGCAGCTGCAGTGAGACGTGTATCTGCCCAATCAAATTTTCCAGCACCGAGAATGGTACGCACGATCTGGGCACGAAGTACCACAAACAAAATAGTAAGTGGCATAGACCAAAAGATGATGTGTTGAGCTGAGGCGATCATCTTTTCCAAAAAGCCCTTCATGTCTTTGTTGAAATACATTCTGGACAACGTCGGAAATACTGCCGATGAATAACTCACGCCAATAATAGTAAGTGGCACAGCTTGAAGATTGAATGCAAAATTGAATATAGAGATCGAACCGATGGTCATGAGTGATGCCATAGAAACGAGTGCGAATGATGCAATCTGATTTGCAGAAAGTGTAAACATGCGCGGAAATGCAGTCACACAAATACGTTTGATATCTGGCCAATCAATCATGTTTGTAAATACGGGTAATAATTTACCGTGAATCATGAACGGAATTTGTATTGCCATGTGTAAGAATGCACCAACAGCCACACCGACTGCAAGACCGGTAATGCCATACATAGGATATCCAATAAGTGCACCGAGAATAATACCGACGTTGTACACCACAGGACTTGCTGCATACACCAAGAATCGGTGATGCATCTGTGTCAGACTTGAAAAGAGATTTGAGAGGCCGAGGAAAAA
>JBAWXC010000041.1:0-6012 GCA_037144235.1 Candidatus Tayloriibacteriota bacterium
TGTGTGGGCTTGTTCCAAATGATGAGGTCAATCCGGGACTCGTCTGCGCCGCTCTGGCTGATATGAATGCATACAGTCCGCCAGTGTGAAGGTTTGTGGTCCTGCCCAGTGCTCCTGCGAGCACTGGGCAGTTTCCATTTTTTACGCTAGTATTCTGGGTGTTAGTGGTTTGTAGTTTATCGAGTAGTGTCGAGTGTGTATCAATTGCGGGATCGTCTAATGGTAGGACACGAGCCTTTGAAGCTTGTTATCTTGGTTCGAATCCAAGTCCCGCAGCCAAGTCGAGCGAACAGAGTAAAAATGTCATGTGCACAATTCAAAAAAAATCTGGGTTCACACTTATTGAATTACTCGTAGTTATATCTATTATCAGCTTATTGTCGAGCGTACTACTGGCTTCTTTAAACTCAGCAAGAGACAAAGCGAAGGTTTCGGCAATTTCATCATTTAATGCAAGCGTATACCATGGTCTAGGTGATCAACTGATTGCATGGTGGAAATTCGATGAAGGATCAAATACGACAGCTGCTGACACATCGGGCAATAGTTATACAGCGACTTTAACATATGCTGCCACATGGGTAACTGGACAAGTTGGGCCCTATGCCGTTAATACAGCAACGGGAAATTATGCAAGTCAATTAACTGTCAACTCGGTTCCTTTGGGTGCAACCTGGACAGCATCGTGGTGGTCATATTTTCCTCTTTCATCATCATCTGGCGGATGGCGAACCATGTTTCGTTCATTCACCAACGGTGGAGATCACCAAGTTATTGTTGATGTGAATGGTGACTTGGGCATGTATGACAATGATTTAGGTACCGGATTTAATTCAAGTGGATATAATATCAATAGTCTAACTGGCTGGCATTTGGTCACTGCTACATACACGAACAATGTCACAACATTTTATATTGATGCAAAGATCGTGGGAAGTGCAACTAGACAGAATACTGACAATATCGATGTTATCGGTAACTATCAAGGTGGTAGTCAAAACTGGGGTATAATTGATGATCTCAGAATATATTCAAAAGTTATTACCTCAGACTATATACAAGAAATATATGCTATGACAGCACCAAAATATCTGGGTAGAAAATAATTATTTGCTATACCGAACGATCATGACCAAAGAAAAACTAATCATCCTATTCACGGTACTTATTGATGTGATCGGCCTCGGCATCATCATTCCGACCATGCCAACGTATGTGTACTCATTCGGAGCGAGTCCGAGTACCATTACTATTCTCTTTTCTGTATTCGCACTATTTTCATTTTTGAGTGCGCCACTATTGGGCGGATTATCTGACAAGATCGGTCGTCGGCCAATACTCATCATCAGTATATTGAGCTCATCTATCGGTTGGTTCGTGTTTGCGTGGGCACATTCATTACTATTTCTCTTTATAGGTAGAATCATTGACGGCCTTGCTGCAGGAAATTTCTCAACGGCACAGAGTGCCATATCTGATCTCGCAAAGGATCAAAAGGAGCGCACTGCAAATCTCGGTCTAACTGGTGCAATATTCGGCATCGGATTCTTGCTTGGACCATTGTTTGGTGGATTACTCAGTAAAGTATCCCCTGCTTTTCCATTTTGGTTTGTTGCATATCTTGCACTTGCCAACGTCATAGTGGCGTACTTTTTCCTTCCTGAAACAAACAAGAATCTTCATCCAGAAAAACACATCAACTGGAATCCACTCGTCCCTGTCATCTCAGGATTCAAAGATATAAAACTCCGCAAGTTGTATGTGACATGGTTCTGCTTCAATTCCATCGCTATGGGAACCAATACTATATTTGCATTGTATCTGCTCAAAGTGTTCAATTTTGGCGCATATGAGAGTGGATTATTTTTCACTGGTGTTGGTATTGTGATCGCTTTCAACCAAGGATTCGCCTTGAAGAAATTCTGGCTCAAATATTTTTCTGAGAAAAAACTTATTATCATGATGCTCAGTGCATTTGCTATAGGATATCTAGTTATGGCATATCCGACACTATGGTTCTTTATTATTGGTTTGGTATTTACCGCATTTGGCCAATCAATCCTCCGCGTTGCGATAACGAGTGAAATCATGGGAGAAACTGATGAACGTAGTCGAGGTCAGGCGTCAGGAATTCTTTCTGCGCTCATGAATGCAGCAAGCATAGCTTCCCCACTCCTCATGGGATATCTCTTCGAATTCCACATGGGTCTTCCTTATATCATTTCATCGATAGGCAGTATTATGACCATACTATACATTTCAAGGAGAAAGTTCCCAACAATAGCTCATACTGTTCAATAAAATATTATTTTTCTTTAAGATAGAGTACTCTCTCGCATTTCAATGAAATATAGTATAATTACTTTTAGTTACTCATAACCCGTAACTCTTAATTTCAATACACATTTATGCTTACAGTAATCTTGCTCGCTCTCGTTGGTGCAGTCATCGCAGCAGTCATCGGTACACTCTGGTACTCAGACAAAACCCCCATGGGAAGAATTCACATGAGATATCTTGGTTTCTATCAGTTATCTCCTGAGGAACAAAAGAAAAAAATTGCGGAAGTGAAACCAATCATGTGGAAAATGTATGTTGGCCAATTGATACTTTCTTTCCTCACAACATTTTCAGTTGTATTCATCATTACTATGAGTATGCGCAACGGTCTTTCTTTCGGTATGTCTATGATGTTTGTGGTCATGAACTGGCTTTGCTTCATGGTACCGATTATTGGCTCAGGAATACTCTGGGGTAATTGTGATCGATCTATCGCCTGGAAGAAATTCTTATCAGATATATCTTCAAATCTCGTTACTTTGATAGCAGTCGCACTCCTGGCTCGCTTGTTTGTGTAAGCTGAAGAATAAGTTAATATAATAGACCCATGAAACCTCACGAACATCCTGCTGTAGGTCTGGGAATTATTCTCGTAAATAAAGATGGGTATGTTTTGGTGGGTAAGCGTATAAGTAAACATGCGCCTGGATATTCTATTCCTGGCGGAAAGCTTGAATTGGGTGAGACTTTTGAACAAGGAGCTATTCGAGAAGTAAAAGAGGAAACGAATCTAGATATCTTCGAACCCACAGTTATTGCTGTTACAAACAATCTCGAAACATACAAAAAAGAAGGAAAACATTTCATCTCCGTGATTCTACTCATTAAAAGATATTCTGGTGAATTGAAGGTGATGGAGCCTACAAAATGCGAGAATTGGATTTGGGTAGATCCACATAAATTACCTGAACCTCATTTTGAGGCAAGTAGGTTGGCTATTTCGTGTTATTTAAATAAAACTATCTATGAAGGCGCCGCATAAGAGCCACTACATCTACATTCTTGAATGTGCTGATAATACCCTCTATGTTGGTAGCACTAACGATCTCAACAAACGTCTCCACCAACACAACAACTCAAAAAATGGGGCTCACTACACGAAGATTCGTAGACCAGTGAAGCTTGTATACAGTGAGCGTGTGCGTACACTTACGAAGGCACGTGCACGAGA
Source organism: Candidatus Tayloriibacteriota bacterium (assembly GCA_037144235.1). Lineage (GTDB taxonomy): Bacteria > Patescibacteriota > Minisyncoccia > Phycocordibacterales > PALSA-1337 > C7867-002. The sequence goes on from JBAWXC010000041.1 coordinate 3,512, forward strand.
AGCTGAGATCAAGAGATGGGATAGGAAAAAGAAACTGGATTTCATACATACTCGCACCAATCAGAGTAAAAACGTCGTATAATAAAGACTCCTTACTCATTACATATATCATTCCATGAATTCAACACGTTCTTACATAAGTCTCGGCATTGTAACCATTTGTATTATCACTGCAGGCACTATTGCATTTGTAACACGCAAACAACCTGCGCCACCTGTGGCCGATGTACAAATCACAGAGACGGTACCTACAGTTCCCACACCTACACCAAAACAAACTACACCACCTCCAGTAGCATCATTACCCAAGCAAACAACATCAGTCTACAAAGATGGCACATACACCACTACGGGTACATATGATTCCCCTGCTGGATACGAAACCATCAGTGTCACTCTTACTCTCTCACACGATATTGTAACGAGTGTATCTGTTACCAACATGGCAGGAGACCGTACTTCTTCACGATATCAAGATCGTTTCATCAGTGGCTATCAACCATATGTTGTTGGTAAGAATATAAATAGTATCAACCTCGGTGTCATCTCTGGCTCATCACTCACACCAATTGGTTTCAACAACGCACTTACGTCTATCAAAGCAAAAGCTAAAGCATAATGTCTGATCATCACATTATCTTCACTGCGATCGGAACTTCATGGGATATTCATATTCTCGAATACACGACTGATTCAATAGTTCACCTTGAAAAGATCGTCAAAAAAAGAATCAGCTCATTTGATCATACCTATTCACGCTTCAATCCAGACTCACTCGTCACACGTATTTCAAAGCAAGCGGGCGTATTTGAATTCCCTGAAGACGCTGAAGAATTATTCTCTCTCTATCGAAAACTGTACGACGTCACTGGTGGTAAAGTAACTCCTCTTATCGGAGATGTGCTCGTTGGTGCTGGATATGATATGTCATATTCATTACAAGCCAAGAAACATATTTCTCCTGCACATTCATGGGATAGTGTTATGCACTACGCTCACCCACGATTGACCACCACACGACCCATTCAACTCGATTTCGGAGCACTGGGAAAAGGATACATCATTGATATTGTCGGCTCTATTCTCGAAGAACATGGCGTCGATTCATATACAATCAACGCTGGTGGTGATATTCGTTACCAGAATAAAGAACGTGCCACTCTTCGTGTTGGTCTCGAAAACCCTCTCAATGCACAAGAAATAGTTGGCACTGCAGATATTGTAAACAAAAGCATATGCGGTTCTTCTGGCAATCGACGTGCGTGGAGTACATTCACCCACATCATGGATCCTCATTCATCGACATCACCAGTACATATTCGAGCATTGTGGACAGTCGCTTCGAACACACTCACTGCTGATGGATTGGCGACTGCCCTATTCTTCATCGAACCACATGTACTCCGTGAGCATATTGATTTTGAATATGCGATACTATATAGCGACGGCAGCGCACAACGCTCTCCTCATTTCCCTGGCATCTTTTTTCACGAGTAAGTCGTATATATAACAATATGAACAAATTACCTCTATTTTCACCCGTTATCCTCCGTATCGGCATTTCACTTGTCTTTCTTTGGTTCGGTATAAGCCAACTCTCTGATCCGAGTTCATGGATTGGATATGTACCTGATTTCATTACACAGATGAGCCACTTGGGTGTCACTACTATTGTCCTTATAAATGGTGCATTCGAGATTATCTTCGGTTCTATGCTTCTCTGTGGATTCTATACTCGATTCGCCGCACTCCTTCTTGCAGTTCATATGCTCGATATCACCTATACCGTCGGCTTCGATGCAATCGGTGTCCGAGATTTTGCTATTTCAATCGCTACAATTGCTATTTTCCTCAATGGCATGGATTGGTTCTCACTCGATCGCTGGAATAAAGAAGCACCTGCACGAGAAACATTACAAGACCTCAATTAACATAACGCGCATGTCTTCATTTTCTGTTACCTCTTCATTTATCAAAAAAGTTGTATATGTCACTGTTGCATCTGTCGTAGTCAACGTACTCATTCTCGTTATTGCGAAGCCACTTAGTCACGTACCTGACACATTCAGTCCTTTTATGTACGGACCTGTAATATATCTCACCATTCTCGGAGTTATTGCTGCGGCTATCGTACGTACGGTCATCAAAAAATATACCGAACGACACAACGAACTCTTCACCATCATTTCATATATTGCATTGGCGGTTTCGTGTATCCCTGATGTTATGCTTCCGTACTCGACAGATGCTGACAATGCGGGCGCTACGCCATTTGTAGTCGTAGTCTTGATTATTATGCACATCGCTACAGGGTTATTTGTTATCTACGGTTTTACCAAACACAAAGCATAAAGAAAAGGTCCGACCTGGACATTATCTAGGTCAGACCTTTTCATGGTTACTTACATCGGATCAAGGAAATTGACGAGATATGTATTGATCGTACGTTGATCCCAGTCATAAAAATGTTGACCAGCGAGGTGTAGATTAGTTGCCAATTT
>JBAWXC010000042.1:0-5979 GCA_037144235.1 Candidatus Tayloriibacteriota bacterium
ACAAGTAAATCACGAAGACACATGAGTGTATTGCCATTCAAGCAATATCTCACAGCTTCTGAGCCATACAAGCCGCTCACCGTTGGCTTCAAGCGCGACATGGGACGCAATGCCTTTGGTCGTATCACCGTCCGCCACAAGGGAGGAGGTCACAAGAAACTCTATCGCCTGATTGACTTCATGTATGACAAGAAGAACATCGTTGCAACACTCAAGACTATTGAGTACGATCCTTTCCGTACAGGATACATCGCTCTTGTTGCATACAAGGATGGAACAAAGCGTTACATTCTCGCTCCAAAGACCATGAAAGTAGGAAACTCATTCATCGTCTCTGAGAAAGCTCCTATCGAAACAGGCAATCGTCTCCTCTTGAAAAATATCCCTGTCGGTACATTTATTTACAATATCGAGATCAAGCCAGGCAGTGGATCAAAGCTCGTTCGTTCAGCAGGATCATTTGCTCAAGTGATCGCTAACGATGCAGGTTACACACACATCAAGATGCCTTCTACTGAAGTTCGTAAGATTCACGAAGAAGCATGGGCATCAGTTGGTGCAGTTTCAAACGAAGAAAATCGTCTCGTTAACATCGGTAAAGCAGGCCGTACACGTTGGATGGGTATCCGTCCTACAGTTCGCGGTACCGCTCAGAACCCAGTGGATCACCCATACGGTGGAGGAGAACAGCGCCAAGGTCGCGGTCTCCGACGTCTCAAGACTCGTTGGGGCAAGCCAGCAGGAAAGGGTCAGAAGACTCGTACTCCAAAGAAATACTCAAACATCTTCGTCGTCTCACGTCGTCAGGTGGGCAAGAAGAAGAAAGGAGAATAATTTCTCAAAAAATCGCAGTTCTACACTGCGATTTTTTGTGCACAGGTCTGTGTTGTGCATTATCTCCTCACGTACTATCATTGTTTCATGATAAAAAAACTCGCATATCTCATCAAAGAAGTGATTCACTACGTGGCTTTTCGAATTGTGGATCATAAGTAACATCTAAGGACTAACATTTAGAATATTGTTGACAAGACCCTATTTTCAAAGTAGGGTGATTTCAGAACGTGAGGGGTAGCCACCTCTATGTTCATTCACTGAACGGCTACAAGAATAGATTGAAAACTAGTATGAACACATTGAATTCGCGGTTTCGGGCCATGTTGGCTCAACGAATTGGAGGGGCTCAGTTCGATGCTCCTGGTGGCGGTTACTCATTCAGTAGCGTCCTTGCAGAAGAGCGTGAACTGAAGAAAGCAAACATCCCCGGCGATCCGTCGTCGGCTTTGTGCACGTTGTCAAACGCCTCAAATCGGTGAAGTTCGAATTCTAATCTATTCACCAATTGTTCCTTTCGCCTCGCCGCTCGGTTTTACTGAGCGGCGATTTTTATTTACACGGACGAGGTTGAACCTAATCTATATTTATATAATAAAAAACCGTTCCCCTCTTGCGAGAGGGAACGGCTGAGATAGTGCAAGCACTGATGTGTTGCTTAAAAAAAGAACGATGATTTGTCCTCGCGTGATAGCGTGAGATTGGCATGAACGTTGGTGGCCAAAATCTTTGAAAATTCACGCGCGACTTGCTCGTCAATTTCGCCGCTTTTGAGGCCGCTCACAGCGATGACGAGTCCGCGTTCATTGATGCCGCCGATGTATTTGAAGTCATCTTTTTCGACAAGTTCAGGAAAGCTTCCAAACATGACGCTATTTGAAACCTTTGTGCGCCATGCGGCACGAGCCTTGGCCAGAGCGAATTCGTGATAGTTGCGATCAGGATCCCAGTTTTCAGGATTCTTTTCGCCGAGGATGCCGTGCCAGAGTTCCACAGGTTGATGACTGAACTCGGGAGGGTAACAGGGATTGAGATCCAAAATGACGGCGGCTTTGCGCCCTTCATTTTTGATGTGTGTTTCAGTCCAGCCAGGTCCATGCCCGGCGAGGATTTGGTCAAGCAATGTTCGTGTGACAAACTTCGGTGTGCGTGTTTCCATATTTAGTTTTTTCTTTTCTCCTCTCACACCATGTGAAAGGTCTGGCGTATTTCTACCTTTTAATCGAGAACATGTCAATATTTGTCCTTGACAGAGCCTTGGGATATAAGTAGTCTGTGCACAGACATAGCAACGGCGATCTGTGTCAAAAAACAATTATCGCCACTCACAATTAAACAAAGGAAACTCTTATGCCAATAAGCAAAGACTTTCAGAGTCGGCTCTATCCGCATCTGAAACAAATAACGGACTGGTTTGGAACCGCGGCACATATTTACGATCATGATGGAATCTTAAATTCGGGAACGAATCTGATTCACGCATTTCGTAGCCAAGGTCTGACCTACAACAACTTTTACGCTGTCAAAGCATGTCCCAATCCGGAAATCCTCAAGATCATGCTTGTGCTTGGATTCGGTTTCGATTGCAGTTCCATCGATGAACTGCGTCGGGTGCGCGCAATCGGTGCGACGCCAGACAAGATCATGTTCACATCGAACAATACGTCGCTGGAAGAATTCAAAGAAGCGCTAGCTCACGGCGGATGTATCTTGAACTTCGACGACATCAGTCTGATCAAAAAATTCATCAAGCACTTTCCTGGAAAGCTTGCAAAATTGGTTGTTTGCGTTCGTTATAACCCAGGAAAACTACACACATCCGGCGGTCATGTCTTCGGCAAACCCGAGGAACAAAAGTATGGTGTAACCGAGAAGCAATTTCTCGATGCCTACCGTTTGTTACGGCGTGGAGGAGCAAAGATTATCGGCTTCCACATGATGATTTGCTCGAATCAACGTTGTTCGAGTTATTTCATTAAAACCATCAAGATTGCACTTGCCAAGGCTGCACTTCTCAAGCGCGAGCTTGGTCATGAAGTGCCGTTCATTAATATCGGCGGTGGATTTGGTATTCCGTATCTACCCGGAAAGAAGTGTAAGAAACTGGACATCGATCGAGTTGGCCGGTGGGCAGGGAAACTATTCTCTGCTTTTCGTGAAGAATACGGTTTTGAGCCCAAGCTCTATACCGAATGCGGACGCTATGTGACTGGACCGAATGGCGTCCTCGTGTGTCGCATTATTAATCGGCTCGAAAAATATAGAACCTTTTTCGGGATCGATAGCGGTATGCAAGATGTGCCTCGGCCTTCGTTCTATGGCGCATATCATCACATCCATATCTTGACGCCACAAGGAAACTTGCGGCAAGGTGGTCGGAAGTTCAAGGCTCACGTGAGTGGTTCGCTCTGCGAAGCGTGGGACCGTTTTACGGCAAAGTTGCGACTTCTCCCACTCAGCACCAAGGTTGGTGATCTGTGTGTGGTTCAAGAAGACGGTGCACACACCCTTCCATCCGGCAGTAATTACAACGGTCGCCTCCAAGCACAGGAACTCATGTTCTTCCGCTCGGATCGTTCAATTGCCCGTATTGGTCGTGCCAAGCAGCCCAAAGATCTGCATATCACCTACGGATGCAAAAAGAAGACGTTACGTCTCAATTAACGTTTAGAAAATTCACGCCACTCCCGCACGCATTAGGGAGTGGCTTTTTCATTCTCACCTCGAATCCGAGCCAATTCCTTGACTTCGAGTCATTGCTCTGCTAACATGCACTCCACGCTCTTCTGAGCTTATTTTATTCTATTTTTATATTAATCCATGGCACGATCGCTTAAAAAAGGACCATATATTGAAGAGAGACTCTTGAAGAAGATCTCTGGCAAAAAACCTGCTACCGCTGGGGTTATTAAGACATGGTCACGCCGTTCTCAGATCTCACCAGAAATGGTCGGATTCACTTTCGGTGTTCACAACGGTCGCGCACATATAGAAGTATTCGTTACCGAGGATATGGTTGGACACCGCCTCGGTGAATTTTCACCTACACGCAAGTTCGTCCGTCACGGAGGAAAGATGCAAAAGGAACTCGAGCTCAAAGCAAAGGAAGCAGAAATGAATGCAGCCAAGTCAGCAAAGGAGGCAGCAACTTCAGCTACCGCACCAAAGAAATAATATACTTTCATGATTACTGCATCTATCAAAAATCACAGAATCTCACCACGTAAGGTCCGCCTCGTTGCCGACATGATTCGTGGCAAGGGAGTAGCACAAGCTCAGATCATTCTCGATGGAGCTTCAAAGAAGGCCAAGCATCCCATTTCAAATCTTATTGATTCTGCAGTTGCAAATGCGTCACACAATTTCAAGATTGATGGTGCACAGCTCTTCGTCAAAGAGATTCGTGTTGATCAGGGATATGTCTTGAAGCGTAGTCAGCCAATGGCACGTGGTTCAGCATTTCCTATCAAGAAGCGCACCAGTCACATCTCAGTCGTTTTGGCTGTTCGTGAGACTGCTGCAGCAAAGAAGACCAGAAAGACTGCTAACACAAAGAAATAATATACTCATATGTCACACACCGTTCACCCATATTCACACAGACTTGGTATCATCCGCGATTGGAAGAGTCGCTGGTTTGGTACAGACAAAGGATATCGTTCAGCCTTGAAGGGTGACCTTATTATCCGTGAATTCCTTCACACAGAACTCCGCTCATTCTATCTCGGTGGTCTCGATATTGAACGCAGTCAAAAAGCTGTCCGTGTCATCGTCAAGACTTCACGCCCAGGTATGCTCATCGGCAAAGCAGGGGACGGTGTCGTCAAACTCCGCGAAAAACTCCTCAAACTCTTGGCAACAAACAAGATCGTTCTCCCAAAGGGTCAAGAACTCAAGCTCGACGTCGAAGAAGTCCGCACTCCAGAAGCAAATGCAGCTATTGTCGGTCTTATGATCGCTGAAGCTCTCGAAAAGCGTCTCCCATTCCGCCGTGTCATGAAGCAGACCATCGAAAAGGTTATGGCAAACAAAGAAGTTCAAGGTATCCGCATCAAGCTCGGAGGTCGCCTCGGTGGTGCTGAAATCGCTCGTACCGAAGAACTCAAGAAAGGACGTATTCCTCTCCAAACTCTCCGTGCCGATATTGATTTTGCTCGTGAAAAGGCTCACATGACATACGGTGATATTGGTATCAAGGTATGGATATACAAAGGTGAAATTTTTAAAAAGGACGTAGCCGCTAAATAACTTTTCACTTTTAACTGCAAACTTTTAACTAAACTACTACCATGTTATTCCCTAAAAAAGTCAAACACCGAAAGCATTTCGTCAAGCGCAAGCATCCGGTCAAAGAAGCAAACAAGATGGAGACACGCGGTGTCACTCTCGCTTTTGGATCGTATGGTTTGAAAGCTATGAAGTATTCACGTGTTACTTCAAACCAGATCGAAGCTGCCCGCAAGGTTATGGCTCGTTATGCTACCAAGTCAGGCAAGGTTTGGATCCGTATTTTCCCAGATATGCCATTTACTCAGAAGCCTGCCGAAGTGAAAATGGGAAAGGGAAAGGGTGAACCAGTTGGTTTCGTTGCAGAGGTCAAGCCAGGACGCATCATGTTTGAGATTGATGGTGTTGATGGCAAGATTGCTTCAGAAGCTCTCCGCAAGGCCGGCACAAAATTACCAGTCAAGACCAAGATCGTAAGTCGCGTCTAATACCATGAAGATTACAGAACTCACACACAAAACACCGGCAGATCTTCACACTCTTATTGCCCAGAAGAAAGAGGCTCTTCGTGTATTTCGTTTCGGTACTGCAGGTGCCAAGACCAAAAACGTCAAGGAAGGAAAGATGATCCGCAAGGACATCGCTCAGATCATGACCGTTCTTTCTTCAATGAAGAAAACAAAATAATTCAAGGAAAGACTAGACATTTCATATAATTTCAAGTAGTATCACACTTCAATGACATCAACAGCAAAAACAACTCCAAAGACAGTAAAGCGCCAGACATTCAGTGGTGTTGTGGTTTCTGACAAGATGAAAGATACATGCGTTGTCATGATCGAACGTTACGTCAAGCACACAAAGTATCACAAGTTCCAAACCAAGAGAACAAAGCTCATGGCACACAATCCTGGCAAT
>JBAWXC010000043.1:0-5864 GCA_037144235.1 Candidatus Tayloriibacteriota bacterium
CATATTGAGAATTGGCCACTTGAACTTTCGTACTGCCATGAAGCGTAACGGCAACTTTGATGTCCAACATCCGAGAATCAATCGGAACAAGAAACTATCGTAAAATGAAGTATGATTTGAGATGATAATAAAGGGGCTTTGTGCGGAAGTGATATATTCTCTACCAGAAATATGTATACGGAAGAGGACGTGGGAAATGAACCACAAAAAAGGCCAGGTGATAAACTGGGTTATTTGCGCAAACTGAGTGATCAATCGATGCTGATTCATGTCGATATAACTAGTATATCATATGATATTACAAATACTGAGATAAAAAAGCGCCGCTCGCTCCGATTAAGGTGTGCGAGCGGTTTGACGGGACAACGAGGTTTCCACCTCGTCCAAGGTAACTTGATTGAAATGTTTTGCCAAAACTCCAGACCGAACCCATCCACTGATACCGATCATGATCAACTTACCATTTCGGTCTACAATGGTAATACCGTGTTCATGATGTTTTCTGGGTTTAAAAGGAGGGCGATATCCTAATTGCAATCTGCCCTCAATGAAGTTTGTCAAACCATCCCAACCAATATCCTTGATATCAAGAACTTTCACTTCACCAGATACTACTGGAAAGAAGCGAACAGGAACTGTGGTTTTCATTCGATCTAATTTATACCATATATAAAGTATAAAAGCAAGTGCGGGCGATCGAGGAATCGAACCTCGGACAGCGGTTTTGGAGACCGCAGTTATGCCACTTAACTAATCGCCCAACAAAAAAGAGGGTCTTAGTATACTACCCTCTTTTCGGTCTTGATGCAAAAAATGTTATTTTTTTGCTTCCTTGAAGACAACGTGTTTGCGGAGCTTCTTACTGAACTTCTTGAGTTCAATCTTGCGTTCAACAAGCTTCTTATTCTTGCGAGTCCAATAGGTTTCGCCTGTTGACTTATTCTTGAGTTGTATGAGTTTATCTTGTGACATATGCGTAAAATGATGTGGAGGAACTATATCGTAGTATCAGAGAAAAAGCAATAGATTCAGGTATTTACGTATACATTTTCTCAACAATCTTCTTGTATTCTTCAAAACTTTCCATACCATATTCAGCACGTCTCTTTTCCAAATCTTCTGGTTTTTCAATTTCAATATATACTAGAACTCCATCTTTACTTATAGTGTATTGCGTACCATACAATTGAGGTAGCTTCTGAATAACTCTGACTTTATCAATCATATAAGCAATATCTCTTTTTTGTATTGAAAGAGGGTCTATATCCTGTAGATTCTTTATAGACTGATTGAGAAACTCGAGATCTCCGGAATGTAATATTACTAATACTGCCGCCTTATAAGCTTTTTGTGAAGTTAGATGTATTGTTGGAAATCCTATTTCAGTTATAATTTTTTTGACAATAGTAACATTTTTTCTGTTTATCTCCTGGAGGATAGATGCTGTGATTTTTCCAGCTCTAAAATCTTTTATGGCCTGTTGATCCGTCTCTATTATATTCTCTAGCGTGAGGGTATTTCTTTTAATTAAATCCATATTCATGTCAATACTATACTACATAGAAAAGAAAAAAGGCACCCTCCGAAAAGGGCGCCTTGATGCCGTGCTCGAATTTTAGTTGGTATCGCTGTCGCCGGATGCCTGGATAAACGTATCGTTTTCAGATGCACATCCCTGCTGGGGCGGATCCATGACCTTAACTGGGCAAGACTCGGCATTGAGAAACGTAATTGGCGTTTCATCTCGCCGTTGAGTTTTTGTTTTCATACTTTGTCCTTATCTGGCTAGAACCCTAGCCTTTTGTTCATTTGAATCCTACTATACTATCAGCAGGAGAGCAAACGTGCGAGAGTCAATGATATCGGATGTCCGACAAGTTGTTCAGACGGCATCCATTGTCCTTGCGGATTAATTTCAAAAAACGAGTATCCGTCTTTCTTCGAAAAACCCATATCAATACAACCAAACTTAAGCCCGAGAGAACTAACCAATTGAACACACTGACTCTCAAGATTTTTTGGCAGATTATGCATGACATACTTTCTTTTGACATCATGATGTCTCCAATCGAGATTTGTGTCTTCCACATTATTCTCAATAATTATTTCCGAAGCAAATACACGGTTATCGACCACAGTAACGCGGATGTCCGAATCCTTGATTACTGCCTCTTGCAAGATAAATGGGCAGTTGGAGACCTGCTCAATGTGTTCTAACAAAAGTTTAGTATCAATTATCTTCGTGTAGATTGCTTTGTTCTTTCGTGATTTGTCTTCCGAATCATGTGTTAATCGGACATAACTACTGCCGACCGCTTTCATGATAAGAGGAATGCCAGAATGTTTAGCTATAAAAGCTTTGACTTTTTCAGGTTCGTTACTGATACAAGTCTCCGGCACTTTGAATCCAATTTGTTTTGCTAGAGCAAGTTGAAGAGGTTTACGATTAGCAATCCTCGTTGCTTCTGGTTCTGAAACCCATAACACATTTTTTAGAAATGAAAGCGAGCAACTTAATGCTATTCCGCTCTCATTTTGAATGTATTCTTCGAGAAGCGACTTTTTCGTATTTTTTACTGGACCTTGTGGTCGCCTCCACCAAATGCTTTTTACGGAATCCTCATCAAATCGAAATCCGTCTGACGAGGTTAATGCAATACTAGTTACTTTTTCAAATAACATGGTACCTGACATTGTTGTTGGAAACTCACCAAAGTTAATAAGGTGAGCTGTTTGTCCGATCTCCGCAAGTCTCTTCAGTAGAAAAAGTGCGGATTGATCTTTGTTATGTGATGCAATAATTACAGTTTTTGTCTTCATAATTTATTTTGTTTTCATGGTTCATCTGAATTTCACAATACAACATATTAGATTGTTTGTAAATACTAGTTGAGCCCTGCACCCTAAAAGAGTACAATACCCATATGAGAAACCTCATTACCTGGCTTTCACGCCGTCGTTTCCCCTATACCCCACTTATCACCGTGGAAGTCTCAAAGAGTCGTCTCCTCCACAATCTCCACCAATTCCAGAGGGTAGCTCCTCATGGCATGGTTGCTCCTGTACTCAAAAGTAATGCCTACGGCCATGGACTCATGGAAGTGGCACATATTCTCGAAGGAGAAAAAGGTATTCCTTTCTGGATCGTTGATTCGTATTTTGAAGCGGTAGCATTGCGTGCCAAGGGATTCAAGACACCCCTCCTCATCATCGGATATAGTCGCCCTGATACCATCGAACGCTCACGTCTTCGTGACACCATATTTACTGTCACAAGTCTGGACACACTCCGTAGTATCGAAAATATCGAACGACATCTCAAGATTCACCTCAAAATAGATACAGGCATGCACCGCCAAGGCATCCTACCTCAAGATATAGATACCGCCATCACGATGATTGCTTCAAATCCACTCATTCGTCTCGAAGGCATATGTTCTCACTTGTCTGATGCTGATAATATAGACCCTTCATGGACTGAAGGTCAGATCCATACCTGGAATAGTATCGTCAAAAAATTCAAAGGTGCATTCCCTCTCATCAAATATGTTCACCTCTCAGCTACTGACGGTCATCGATTCTCGCAAGAAATACATGCCAATGTCTCGCGTCTCGGCATTGGGCTATATGGCCTTGTCGATGGTGACTCATTCAAGCCAGCGCTCGATCTCAAACCGGTACTTGAAATGAAGACTATCATTACTGATATCAAGAAAATTCACGCCAACGATACCGTCGGCTACGGCAATTCATTCAAAGCCGAAAAAGATATGACTCTCGGACTTATTGCAGCAGGATATTTTGAGGGTATTGATCGACGACTTTCGAACAAAGGAGCTGTGCTGGTCAATCACTCACAAGTCACCGCACCGATCATTGGTCGTGTCAGCATGAATATCACCAGTATCGACGTGACTCATATTTCTGGCGTCAAAGTAGGAACTCACGTTACCGTCATCAGTCATGATCATACCAAACCCAATTCGATCCAACACATGGCTCAGCTATGCAATACGATTCCGTATGATATTGCTGTACATATCGCACCGAGTCTTAAGAGAGTTATTGTTGCGTAGTTATTTTGCAGGAATGAGGCCGCGCATGTATTCGAATGTGATTTTGCGTTCTTCACGCATCTGATCCATAAGTACTCCTGTGTGGATTCTGAATTCTTCTTTCATTTCATCGAAACGACGATCGATACCATCTAGACGTTTATCTACTGAATTGAATCTGATTTCTATTTTTGTGCGAAAGTCGTACATTTCTTTTTGGAAATTATACATCTCGTCTCTAAAATCATACATTTCTGACTTAAAATCGAAGAACTCCTTTTTGAAATCAAAGAATTCACTTTTGGTAACATAATCAAGCAGATGACTTCTGGTAATAGTATTTGTGGTAGTGGACATTTTTTTCATATATGGAATTAGTGGGTAAAGAGATTGGCAGGCGCACTACAATTTTACCAAACCTATTATTTTGACAAGACTATACAGTGTACCTATTTCAGTACAAAATAATTTTTTCTTTCAAAAGAATATATATATATATTACGAGATTTTCTGTAATTCCTCTTTCACCACCTTGCGATCATCCCATGGAATAGATTCGCCTTTGATAATCATTGATTGTTCAGCTCCTTTGCAACAAATAAGGACAATATCACCTGGACGAGCAAGTGAAAGTGCTTGATGTATTCCTGCGCGACGATCTTCAATGACGAACATAGTTTGATCACGGACTTTACCGAACTTTTCTGCAACAACTGCAATATCTTCCATGATCTCAACCGGATCATCATCATACGGATCTACGTTGGTGACAATAAGATAATCAGCCATTGTACCCGCCAATTCACCCATAATAGGCCTCTTCGCCTTGTCACGACCTCCTCCTTCAGCACCGAGCAATATGATCACTCGTGCATCAGGTTTCTTCATGGCAAGAGCGGTCTTCAAGACGCCTGTGATACTTTGCTTTTCATGCGCATAATCCACAATAACTGTGTATGGTTGTGTCTGAATGACTTCCATACGACCCGGAATGAGTGCCAGATTATTCAAGCCCTTCTTGATAGCTTCATCAGATATATTCAAGAAGTGACCAATAGCAATTGCAGGAAGTGCATTGTAGACATTGAAACCGCCGAGAATCGAAAGTGAATATGGTTTGCCTGCGACAGAGAAATCAACTCCGTGAGATGTTTCGTGAATAGAATCGGCTTTGTATTCGGCGTTTGAATTGACACCAAAAGTAATTTTCTTGTCGGCATTGAAACTCAAATAATATGGGGCATGTTCACTGTCAGTATTAGCAATAATTGCCGACTGGATTTCTTTTCCATTAATGACTTTGTGATGTCTCTTCAAAGCTGCAAACAACTTCCCTTTTGCTTGTTTGTATTTTTCGAAACTTCCTCCGTGTGAAGGGAGATGCTCAGGAGTAAGGTTGGTAAATACTGCACTATCATATGCAATACCAATATGACGGAATTGTTTCAATCCTTCTGACGTTGTCTCTACCAGACACACTTTACATCCCTCTTTGATCATTTTCGCCATCAGTCCTTGAATAGCAAAACGACCTGGCATAGTCATGTGATAGTGGTTGAGTACTTCCACATCACCAATACGAATATTGGCAGTCGTGATAATACCCGTCTTGTATCCACCAGCCATGAGTACTGACCACACAAAGTTGATTACAGATGTCTTTCCTTTGGTACCCGTCACACCGATCACAATCATTTTCCGTGAAGGAAAACCATATCTCACCGACGCCACCAACGCCAAGACATAGTGATATGCCAGTGTGAGCCATTCAGGTGTTATTTTCTTGATTACTTTTTTCATATAGGTATT
>JBAWXC010000044.1:0-5862 GCA_037144235.1 Candidatus Tayloriibacteriota bacterium
GTCCAACCCGTCCGTCGGTGAACTCGTGTTCGCGTGAGCGATGAGGGAGGTTTTTGGCGAGCACGGCACCGCTGGCAGAACAGCGCCGTGCGAGCCATAAAACCGACCGAAGTCGGGGATGCCGACAAGTGGCAAAACCACGACAAAACACAAGTGAACCAAGGGGGATTTAACGGCGTTGACTATCCCCGCCGTGGGGACAGGGGTGGGGATAGGTGTAAAGCCGCTTAAAAGACAGGATTTACATCAAAATGAGTTCTAGCTAATTTCAAAAGACACCACCATCTCGACTCGCTTCGCTCGCTCGTGGTAAACCACTCAACTTATATGCTTGGGTGGTTTATCGTTTTGCAGGTGCAACCTACGTTTGACGAATACCATAAATGATGGTAGTTTATTTGGGAACAAACAAAACAACCGTTCTTCTCTTAACTATGAAACATATTGAACATGTAGGAGGATCTGTATGATCCATCATTGGCACTGGTCAATGCCTATCGGCATCGTGATGGTAGTTGGTATCATCTGCCATCTTCGCAAGAAACACGTCAGAGCTCGCGCCTTTGAGCGTCTGTGCACACACAAACTTCCGTCGGGTAGTTTGTGCAAAAAGAAAACAATTCGCCATTATAAGATGGTGCGGCCTAGTCACAGTCGTGACCGCAAGATTCGCCGGTGGAGTATTCTTTATACCAGCGTCATTATTGACGAGTGTCCTGATAAGGGGCATTTCAAACTAATCAGTCGCGTTAACAAAGAATTTTCACTGATTAGTTTGGTTTGGAGACATGTCACTAATCCGCGACAGTTCGACGAAGACCAAGAGCTGTTCAAGAAGGCGGGCTTGATCAGGGAAATCCATCCCACTCTTGGGGCGCGCATCGCTGAAGTGGCTCGCGAGGAAGAAGTGAAGCTTCACAAGCCCTTATTCCGTTTTCCCGAATTTGAGCAAAAATCCGTGAATCCGCCACTTTTCGGATTCAAGTCCAGAAAATAATTTTAGTTTTCAAGCCCCGTCGCTCTCGAGCGACGGGGCTCCTCATATATATTGAGACGATTCCATTTCTGCCACTTTTCTGTATAATCAACCTATTACTATTCAGTTAGAATATATTCATCCTATGGCCAAAAAACAGACTAAACAACAGAAAGATACAAAGAAAGGAGGACGTGGGGTATTGCCACCACGTATGAATTTCTTGAATATGATCGCATTGGTCATACTCATATTCCTGTTGATTACTGGTTTGTATTCTGAATTCTCGACACGTTCTATTTCAAGTGCTCCAACATCATTGTCTGCAATTGCAACTGATGTACAAAAGGGTACGATCGCTAGTCTAGTCATTCAAGGTGATGCAGTGATCGCAACATACACTGATAAGTCTATAAAAACTGCACAAAAGGAAACTGATGCATCACTCACAGAATCACTTGCTCGTCTCGGTGTATCACAAGTACAACTCGCTTCAACGACTATTACCGTCGAAGAACCAGGTGGTGTCGGATATTGGCTCGGACAACTTGCACCATTTTTGGCGCCGATTATATTCTTGATATTTTTTATCTGGCTTATGTCACGACAAGTTCGTGGTGCGGGAGTGCAGGCACTTTCATTTGGTCAATCAAAGGCACGTATCACTCTTCCTGATGATGGTAAACAAAAAGTAACATTCAAAGATGTTGCTGGTGCAAAAGAAGCAAAACAAGAATTGTCAGAAATTGTAGATTTCTTGAAGAATCCAAAGAAATTTATCGAAATTGGCGCAGAGATACCAAAGGGAGTCTTGCTTATGGGTGCTCCAGGAACAGGTAAGACCTTGCTTGCGCGTGCAGTTGCGGGTGAAGCAGGAGTGGCATTTTTCTCCATCTCTGGTTCAGAATTTGTGGAAATGTTCGTCGGTGTTGGTGCATCTCGTGTTCGCGATCTTTTCAAGATGGCCAAAGAAGCAGCACCAGCAATTGTCTTTGTCGATGAAATAGACGCTGTCGGACGTGCGCGTGGCACAGGTATGGGTGGTGGCAATGATGAACGCGAGCAGACACTCAATCAGATCCTCGTCGAGATGGATGGCTTTGAACCAAATGAAAAGGTGATCGTTATGGCTGCTACCAACAGACCTGATGTTTTGGATCCGGCTCTTCTTCGTCCAGGTCGTTTTGATCGTCGTGTGACTATTGATCTTCCTGATCGTGGTGACCGTGAAGAGATACTCAAGATTCATTGTGCCAAGAAGCAGTTGGCTGATGATGTCAATGTTCGCGTGGTCGCAGAACGTACACCTGGATTCTCTGGCGCTGATCTGGCATCTCTTATGAATGAAGCAGCTATTCTTGCGGCTCGTGAAAATCGCAAGACGATCGGTCAGTTTGATCTTATTCGTTCGATCGAAAAAGTCATGCTCGGACCTGAACGTCGCAGCCACATCCTTTCTGTTCAAGAAAAAGAAATTACTGCATATCATGAAGCGGGGCACGCACTCGTAGCATCAGTGCTCCCTCATGCAGATCCAGTACACAAGATTTCGATCATTTCACGTGGACGTGCTGCAGGTTACACGCTCAAATTACCACTCGATGATCGACGTCTCCAGTCACGCAAAGAATTCCTCGATGATATTGCGGTATCAATGGGAGGATATGTGGCTGAACGTATGATCTATGATGATTTCACGACAGGTGCTTCAAATGATCTCCAAGTTGCTACTGCGCTCGCTCGAGCGATGGTTACACAATACGGCATGTCAGAAAAGATCGGTCCGGTTGCATTCGAACATTCAGGAGGCAAAACATTGTTTGGTATGGGAGTTGAAGGCAAAGATTATTCAGAAAAGAGTGCTGCCGAGATTGATGCTGAAGTTACACGTATTATGACCGAAGCACGAGGAGTTGCAGAACAAGTGCTCAAGAATAATGAAAAAGTTTTTGAAGTTATTACTCGTCGTTTGATCGAAAAGGAGACTATTGAACGTGAAGAATACGAGTCTATCATTGTCGCTCACGGAATTGTTCTCAAGAAGAAACAAGGTGATGGACAAGATATAGTGGGGTAGTCCTATTTACACTTTTCCAATTACTGATTACTATTGTCAGTAATCAACCTAGCCTTAGCCGTCTTATTAATTAAGCGGCTGAGGCAAATCCGCCCTTAGCTCAGTTGGTTAGAGCACAGAGCTTATACCTCTGGGGTCCTTGGTTCGAATCCAAGAGGGCGGACAGATATTTGAACGGGAGATGAATGTGTTATTCAAAGTGACTCTCAATACGTTGTCGGTTAACTTTTTCTTTGAGTAGTGGATACTGATTGAGTGAGGCATCTTGTTGTATGAGTCGATGTGCTTCGGTACGTGCCGCTTCAACCATCTTGAGATTTTTGAGTGCTTCCATAGCTATATCAGAAACACCCCATTGTTTGATGCCAGAAAGTTCACCTGCGCCACGTTGTGCAAGATCGAGTTCGGCGAGTTCAAAACCGTTTTTGGCAGTCTGCAATGCTTTGAGACGATCAATTGATTTTGCACTTGTTGTCTCGGTAAATACAAAACAATATGCCTGATGACTACTTCGCATGACGCGACCACGAAGTTGGTGGAGTTGAGCAAGTCCGAAACGTTCAGCGCCCTCGATGATGATCACGGTTGCATTGGGAACATTGACGCCCACTTCAACGACAGATGTGGCACAGAGTATGTCGATTTTTCCATTCTTGAAATCGAGCATGACGCGATCTTTTTCGTCAGGTTTCATTTTGCTATGAAGAACGCCGATTTCATATTCTTGAAATACATCTTTCTTGAGACGCTTGGCTTCTTCTTTGACTGATTTGGCGATGATGGCGGCTTCTTTGTCTGGATCTGGCTCATCGATTCGTGGACAGATGACATAGAGTTGTCGACCCGCTTCGAGCTCTCGACGAATCTGAGTATACATATCGTCGCGCTTGGCAGGAATGATGAGCTCGGTAATGATCGGTTTGCGACCAGCGGGACTCTGATCGAGCAATGTAAGATCGAGGTCACCATACATGGTGAGGGCGAGTGTGCGAGGGATCGGTGTTGCAGTCATGGACAATAGATGAGGTGCAATACCAGCATGAGCATTTTTTGCAGAAGAATTCTTTTGTATCATTTTCCTCCGTTGAGCTGTGCCGAAACGGTGTTGTTCGTCAATGATGACGAGTGAAAGATTTTTGAACTTCACAGTCGATTGAATGAGTGCGTGTGTACCGATGAGTACATTGATCTCACTTGAAGCGACCCACTTGAGTAATTGCGCCCGCGAAATATCAGTCCAACCCTTTGGGTTTATTTTGGAAGGAAATTTCCTGCATCCTGAACCAGTGATGAGTCCAATCTGGATGGGCATATATGAAAAATATTGAATGAATGATTCAAAGTGTTGTGTGGCGAGGATTTCGGTGGGGCACATGTACGCAATCTGTAAATTACCTTGTACCACAACAGGAACAGAGAGACGATTACTCCCGACGCGCGTCAAAGTCTGCTGACTTTGTGCTATACTCGCGCCGTCTTCCCCGAGGCGATTGTGCTCAATCGGCTGCGTAGTGTCGGTCGTAATCGCTCCCTGTTCCTTTTGTGGTGCCCCAGTTTTTTTTGCAGTCATCACAGCATATGCGGTCGCCGCGGCAACGGCGGTCTTACCGGAGCCAACATCTCCTTCAAGGAGACGTGACATAGGTCGTTCACCACTCATATCGGTAATGATAGCTTCGATTGCTCGGTATTGAGCTTCAGTTGCTTCAAAAGGGAAGCGTTTTACGAATTCACGGACTTCGTTGATAGGTGTGGCAATCTTGAATGCAGGATATTCTTCATACGTTTTACGTGTTTGTTGAGTCGCAAGTTGAATAGTGAATATTTCTTCGAATGCAAAACGTTTGCGTGCTGACACGGCATCATCTTGTTTCAAGGGAGTGTGAATCCAAATGAGTGCAGTCTTGATACTTGGTAAATGGTATTTTTCGAGTATGTCCGCAGGAATATATTCGGGAATGGTATCAAGTAAACCAGATTTGAATATTTTCTGAATGGCGTGATATATCCAGGTAGAAGTTATTCCGCGTGATTCGGGATATACGGGATACATGGTATGTGCTTCTGATTGATCTCCGAAAAGTGAATCTCCGACGCCGATGGGTAATTTGTTTACAACTTCGATCTTTGGGTTTGAGAGGTAAAGAGCACCCCCTTGTGTATTATTGGATAAGTCGGAATTCAAAGTCGTGCCACTACTATTACCGTCCTCTCTCGGCGCGAGCGTGGATTGGCCTCCGTCGGCCCACCCTACTGGGTGTCTTCGTTTCGTTTCACTCAAGTCGAGAGAACTCTCGCCGCCTGCGAGGACGGCTGGCGCTTTACTCTTTCGTTGACTGACTTTTCCTTCAATGCGCACATACGCTCCTTCAGGAGTCATTTTTGCAATATAGGGTTGATTGAACCAGACACATTGGATGGAGGCACTTTCATCTTCTACACGTGCAGTGGTCATGGTCATTTTGGTCTTGAATCCTTTGCTTGCTTTGAGTCCAGTGATTTTGCCATAGATAACTGCAGTATCTCCTTTGCTGAGAGAATCGATAGAACGTGTTTCGGCAGTATCACCATAGCGGACAGGGAAATGATGCAAGAGATCGTGCAGATTTTTTATACCCATTTTTTTGAAAGCCTCTTTTTGAATAGGGGTGAGGCGGAAGTATTCAGAGACGAGCATGTCGGGAGATATATTCATGACTCTATTCTACGAGAAATGGTATAAAAACCATAATTGACTATATGCCCATATATAAGGTATAAATATCTTTGAAACTATTTTGTTTATGGCACCTCTAGAGGGGTGTCATTT